>JBKOWA010000267.1:0-2396 GCA_046724155.1 Actinomycetota bacterium | reverse complement strand
CCACCCGACCCGGCCGGTCCACCCGACCCGGCCGGTCCACCCGACCCGGCCGGTCCACCCGACCCGGCCGGTCCACCCGACCCGGCCGGTCCACCCGACCCGGCCGGTCCACCCGACCCGGCCGGTCCACCCGACCTGGCTGGCCCGCGCGACCCGGCCAACGCGCCCGACCCGGACCAGGCCGAGGAGGCGAGCCTAGTGGAGGCGCTGGACGACCCGGGCGAGCCGGAGCGGTACACCGCGGCCGGCTACCGCCGGCTGGCGGCACTCGGCCGGGAGCTGGCCGGGCTGCGCCGCTGGGTCGGGCAGCCGCTGCCCGAGCTGGTCGCCGCCGCCGAACGGGCGCTGCGGCTGGACATCGAGCTGGCCGCCGGCCCGGAACGGGGCGGCGCGCGGGTGCACCTGGACCGGTTCCTCGACGTGGCCGCGCGGTTCGCCGAGGACGCCGAGGTGGCGACGCTGAGCGCGTTCCTGGCCTACCTGGAGGCGGCGGAGGCGACCGAGCGTGGCCTGGAGGCGGGGCTGGTCGAGGTGAACACCGACCGGGTGCAGGTGCTGACCGTGCACGCCGCCAAGGGCCTGGAATGGGACGTGGTCGCGGTGCCCGGGCTGGTCGGCGGCGTACTGCCGGACCGGGACGCGGTGTCCGGCGTCGGCTGGGCCAAGGACCCGGCCGCGCTGCCGTACCCGCTGCGCGGTGACGCGGCCGACCTGCCGGTGTTCGACCTGGCCGCCGCGTCCGACCAGAAGGAGCTGGAGCACGCCCGGCGGGCCTTCGCCGCGGCCTGCCGGGAACGCGGCGAGCTGGAGGAGCGCCGGCTGGCCTACGTTGCGGTGACCAGGGCCCGGCAGCTGCTGCTCTGCTCCGGGTACCGCTGGGACGACACCGCCAAGCCCCGGGAGCCGTCCCCGTTCCTCACCGAGGTGGCCGGGCACGCCGAGGTCGACGTCTGGGTGGACGCGCCCCCGGAGGACGCGGTGAACCCGCTGCTGGCCCAGGTCCGCGAGGTGCCGTGGCCGGTCGACCCGCTGGGCAACCGCCGGGCCGCGGTGGAGGCCGGCGCGGCGCTGGTCCGGGAGGCGCTGGCTCGGGCTGCTGGTGCCGCGGCGGCCGAGGAGGGAGCGGAGGAGGGAGCGCTGTTCGCCCCGGAAGAGGTGGTCGCGGCGGCGTGGCGTCGGGACGCCGACCTGCTGCTTGCCGAGCGGGACGCCCGCACCGCAGCGGCCGAACGGCTGGACGTCCCGTTGCCCGGACAGCTGTCGGTGTCCGCGCTGGTCACCCTGGCCCGCGACCCGGCCGAGCTGGCCCGGCAGATCCGCCGCCCGCTGCCCTACAAGCCGGCCCCGCTGGCCCGCCGCGGCACCGCGTTCCACGCCTGGCTGGAGGAGCGGTACACCGGTGAGCGGCTGCTCGACCTGGACGAGCTGCCCGGGGCGGCCGACGACGGCGCCGCCCCCGACGCCGACCTGGAGCTGCTGCAGCAGCGGTTCCTGGCCAGCCCCTGGGCGGAGCGGGTGCCGGTCGAGGTGGAGGTGCCGTTCGAGGCGGTGCTCACCGGACCGGAGGGGCTCACCGGACCGGAGGGGCTCACCGGACCGGAGGGGCCCACCGGACCGGAAGGGCCCACCGGACCCGGTGGCGGCCTGCTGCTGCGCGGGCGGATGGACGCGGTGTTCGCCGAACCGGGCGGACGGTACACCGTGGTCGACTGGAAGACCGGGCACCGCCCGCACGGCGCCGCGGCCAGGGCTGCCGCGGTGCAGCTCGCCGCGTACCGGCTGGCCTGGGCCGAGCTGGCCGGTGTGCCGCTGGAGCGGGTGCGGGCCGGCTTCCACTACGTGCGCGACGGCGTGACCGTGCGTCCGGTGGACCTGCTCGACGGTGCCGGCCTGCTCGCCCTGCTGGCGGAGCTGCCAACGGCCTGACCCGGCCCGGCTCACTCCGCCAGCACGGCGCTGGCTACTGGCGGTCCTGGCTACCTGCGGTGCAACGCGCCCCGGTCGCGGAGCAGCGCGGCACCGGTGGCGATCTGCACCACCAGACCGGCGGGGTGCTCGTCCACCGCCCAGTAGGGGGTGCCGGGCTCCAGCCGGCCCACCACGGAGCCGTCCGGGGTGTATACCTCCACCGGGTGGCTCACGGTGAACTCGAACGGCGCGAACTGCAGCGGCGGCCCGATCAGCGCGGTCCGCTCCTCGGCCAGGTCGTCGAACCCCGGGACCATCCCGCGCGACGGCGCCTGCTCCGGCAGCCCCGCCGACCCGGCCGGGCCGCCGGGAGGGGCGCCAGAGGGGACGCCGGCCATGGACCGCCGGCGGGAGTGCTGCTCGGGCCGCCGGACCGGCGGCGGGCCGGCCGGCGCAGGTGCGCCGTCCTCGACCGGAACGTCGTGCCC
>JBKOWA010000035.1:0-2882 GCA_046724155.1 Actinomycetota bacterium | reverse complement strand
GCAAACCGAGATTCCATAATCCGTCTCGTGGGCTCGGAGATGTGTATAAGAGACAGCCTCCGAGTCTCCGTTGGGGGCTACGGCGTGGGTCAGCTGGCTGAGGTCCGAGGGCGCCGGCCGGCTCGCGGCGGCGGCGGTCGCCTCCCGGGCCAGGAAGCTGCCGAGCTCCCCGATCGTGCTCATCAACGGCGCGGGGAACACCACCGTGCTGTTCTTGTCCACGGCAATCTCGACCAGGCTCTGCAGGTTGCGCAGCTGCAGCGCCAGCGGGTGGGCCATCATCGTGTCCGAGGCGTCGCCGAGTGCCGCGGCGGCGAGCGATTCGCCCTCGGCATTGATGATCTTCGCGCGCTTCTCCCGCTCGGCCTCGGCCTGCCGGGCCATCGCCCGTTTCATGCTGTCCGGGAGTTGGATGTCCTTGAGCTCGACGAGGGTCACCTCGACGCCCCAGGCGACGGTCGCGACGTCGAGGATCTCGCGGATATCGACGTTGATGCGGTCGGTTTCGGACAGCGTCTCGTCGAGGGTGTGCTGACCGACGACCTTGCGCAAGGTCGTCTGGGCGATCTGGTTGATCGCCGCCTGCACGTTCTCGATCGCCACGACCGACTTCACCGCGTCGACCACCCTGAAGTAGGCAACCGCGGAGACATCGACGCTGACGTTGTCCCGGGTGATGATGCCCTGGGACTGGATCGGCATCGTGACGATGCGCAGCGACACCCGGTGCAGGACGTCGACGATGGGAATGAGCAGCCGCAACCCGGGCTCCCGGCATCCGATGACCCGCCCCAGGCGGAACAGCACGCCCCGTTCGTACTGCTTGACGATGCGCACCGCGAACAGCAGCCCGATGAGGGCCAGGACGGCGAGGACGACGAGAACGACGATCAGCGCTTTCATCTACGCGCTCCACTCCGGACGGAGACCACGTCGTTGCCCGCGACGTGTCGGGCCGTGGTCGGTGCACCCACACGCGCGGTCGGCGCCGTCAGGATGCAGGTGACGGCCGGGCCACGACCCAACCGTCGCCCGATCCGGGCCCGGATGGCAGGGCCGAACGTCCCTGATCCGGTAGGCGGCCGGGGTCGCCGGTGCGCGCCGCCAGGGCCGGCCCGCCACTGGCCGGTGGCCGGGGTCAGCCCCCGCTGCCGGCACCGGGCTGACCCGCCCTCCAGCGGTCAGCTCAGGACGACCGCCAGCGACAGATCAGCCTCCACCGCCGGTCCGGCAGCAGGGCCGATTTCCACCGGTGGCCCGGCCCGGAGCACGCCTTCCGGTCTGCGCCGCGGCCCGCTGCCCACAGCGGCGAAACCCGCGTGTGCTAAACTCTCGGTCAGTTGCGACGGTTGAATTCCTCGACGCCCCAAAAACGACCTGGAGTCCGACGGTGGGCGTTTCGTCATTCGGTTCGCCGAGTCAGACTCGATGTCCGGCAACACACCACGGTGTGCGGCAACGCATACTTGGGGGACCGGCACGTGTTGACTCCCTTGGTGAAGGTTTTCTGGCGCAAGGAGAAGCGGATGACGCAAGGCTGGATGACGCAAGGCAATGTCAAGTGGTTCAACAGTGAGAAGGGTTTCGGTTTCATCGCGCCCGACGGCGGTGGCGCCGATGTTTTCGTGCACTATTCGGCGATCGAAGCGGGCGGCTTCCGCAGCCTCGAGGAGAACCAGCGGGTCGAGTTCGAGGTGACCCAGGGCGCGAAGGGCCTGCAGGCGGAGCGCGTCCGCGGAGTGTGACCCACGACGCGCAGGCCAGCGGCTGGGGCTGGTCGCCCCCGGCTGCTGGCCGCCGCCCGAGCCGTCTGGCACGTGTGGTGGCTGGTGCGGGATGGGCCGCTTCCTCGCCGCGACGCGGAAGCGGGACGGGGGGACCGGATGCCAGCCGCGGTCGCCGTTGGCTGCTGGCGGTGGCGTCGGTGCTCCTGGCTGCGGCCGTCTTCGGGTTCGTGCTCCCCAGGGTCGGCTCCTACGGGGAGTTGGGGCCGAGCCTGCGCGCGATGGGTTGGCTGGCCCTCCTGATCGTCCTCGGTGCCGGCGCGCTGAACCTGGTGAGCACCTGGCTGGTGATCACCGCGGTGCTGCCGGCGGTGCGGCTGCGGCAGGCGGCCGCCGCGAACCTCAGCTCGACCGCGGTCGCCAATACCCTGCCCGCCGGGGGCGCGTTCGCGCTCGGCGTGAGCTGGGCGATGCTGTCCAGCGGCGGGGTGAGCCGGTCGCAGTACCTGCGCTACACGCTGCTGTCCGGGGTCTGGAACGTCGCGGCCCGGCTGGCCCTGCCCGTCCTTGCGCTGGGTGTGCTGGCGCTGGCCGGCGAGGCGACGGGATCGTTGCTGCTGGCCGGCGTGATCGGGCTGGGCGTGCTCCTGGTGGCCGGGGTCGTGCTGGGCCTGGTGCTGCGCGCCGGGCGGCGGCGGGACCGGCTGCGCACGCTGCTCGCCGGCCGCGGCTGGCGGATCACGCTGACCACGACGGCGAGCCACCTGTCGCTGTGGCTGGTGTTGCTGGCCTGCCTGCGGGCCACCGGGCTGTCGCAGGCCCAGGTCTCCTGGCAGCTGTCGCTGGCGGCGTTTGCCGTGGTGCGGCTGGCCTCGGCGCTGCCGATCACACCCGGCGGGCTGGGCATGGTCGAGCTGGGGCTGACCGGCATGCTGGTTGCGGGGTTGCCCGTCACAGCGGACGTAGCCACCGTGTCCGGCTCTGCCGCCGCCCAGGTCACCGCCGCGGTCCTGATCTTCCGCGCGATCACCTGGCTGTTGCCGATCCCGCTCGGGCTGGGCGCCTACCTGCTGTGGACGCGCCAGCGGTTCACCCGGCGCCGCCGGGCACGGGGCACCACCGCCACGCCGGTCCCGATCGGATAGCTGCCCGCCGGAC
>JBKOWA010000585.1:0-11191 GCA_046724155.1 Actinomycetota bacterium | reverse complement strand
GCCAGGCGCGGACCGCGTTCTTGTGCTCGACGGTGCGGGCGTGCACGGCGGTGCCGGCGTCGAACTCGGCTGCGGTGTTCAGGAACGCGCAGCCGTGGTAGCGCTCGCTCCGGCAGGCCGAGCGCAGCGCGTCGAACACGCCGATGAGCTGGTCCCGCGGCTGGTCGCCGGCGGCCTCGGCGGCGGCTCGCAGCTGGCCGAGCCAGGCCCGGTCGACCGTTTCCAGGTAGGCGAGCACGAGGTCGTCCTTGCGCGGGAAGTGCCGGTAGAGCGTCGCCTTGGCCACCTTCGACTCGGCGATGACGGTGTCCACGCCGACCCCGCGTGGCCCGTGCGCGTAGAACAGCCGGAAGGCGGTGTCGAGGATGCGCTCGCGCGCCGGCTGCCGTGGGCCGTCGGTGGGGACCATCGGACGTTCACCTCATGCTTTCGGGTCAGGGGGAACGTCGAGTTTACAGACAAGTCTGTCTGGCTACCCTGTGGCGTTCGTCTCTCCAACCGGGGGCGCCCAGGGCCTTGGGTCGCGCAGGGTCGGGACGGTGCAGGAGAGATGTCCGGCCTTGTGGACGCGGTCTTGTGGACGCGGTCTTGTGGATAGACAGACCTGTCTGTTAACTTATCCTCCGCGGCCGACAGGCTCCCGTGCCTGTGGCCTCGCCTGCGAGCTCGCGTACCGAAGGAGTAGCTCCATGAAGATCGCCGTTATCGGCACCGGCGTTGTCGGCCGGACCCTTGCCGGCCGGCTTGCCGGGCTCAGCCACCAGGTGACCGTCGGCACCCGCGACGTGGCCGGCACCCTGGCGCGCACCGACCCCGACGCGATGGGCAACCCGCCGTACGCCGCGTGGGCCGCCGACCACCCCGCCGTCCGGCTCGCGACGTTCGCCGAGGCGGCCGCCGACGCCGAGCTGGTCGTGAACGCCACCTCCGGCCAGGCCTCGATCCCGGCCCTGACCGCGGCCGGCGCCGACAACCTGGCCGGCAAGGTGCTGCTGGACATCGCCAACCCGCTGGATCACTCCCAGGGCTTCCCGCCCACCTTGTTCGTCAAGGACGACGACTCCCTCGGCGAGCAGATCCAGGCCGCGTTCCCCGAGCTGCGCGTGGTGAAGGCGCTCAACACGCTGAACGCGGCCCTGATGGTCCACCCCGACCAGCTCGCCGGCGGCCAGCACACGGTCTTCGTCTCCGGCAACGACCCGGACGCCAAGAAGACGGTGACCGCCCTGCTGGACAGCTTCGGCCACACCGACGTCATCGACCTCGGCGACATCTCCACCGCTCGCGGCGCCGAGATGCTGCTCCCGCTCTGGCTGCGCCTGATGGCCGCCCTCGGCACCCCCATGTTCAACATCAAGGTCGTCCGCTGAACCGGCTCAGTGCTGGTGGCCGGGGGCGAGGGCTGGGGCGTTCCGGATCATGAACCCCGAGTTACCTGATTTCGATGACTCGGCTTTCTTCATTCCCCGGGTGGAGCTGGCGCACGCGGTCGGCGACCGTCGCTTCGTCCTGCCGATGGAGTCGGAGTCCAGCGGCACGATCACCTGGCTGGGCATGGTCGGTCCCATCGTGAAGGCGCTGCGGGACGGCGACACCCTGGTGGTCGACGAGCTGAACGCCCGGCTGCACCCGCATCTGGCCGGCCACCTGATCCGGCTCTTCCAGGACCCGGACAAGAACCGGCACGGCGCGCAGCTGATCTTCAACTCGCACGACCCCACCGTGCTCGGCAGCTACGGCCCGGTCCGGCTGCACCGTGACCAGGTGTGGTTCACCGAGAAGTCGGAAGCCGGCGCCACCCGGCTGTTCCCGCTCACGGAATACCGGATCAGGGACGGCATCGACAACGTCGAACGGCAGTACCTCCTCGGCCGGTACGGCGCGCTGCCCTTCGTCGATGAGATGTACCTCGAGTCGGTTCTCGAAGGCTGCGCCGGTGCCGCGGACGACGGCTGACCGGTTGCGCAGGACGGCCGGGCGGCGTGAGCCCAGGGAGAGCTTTGCGGTCTACTGCGAGGGCCGGGTGACCGAGAAGTCCTACCTCCTGAACCTGAAGCGCGAACTGCGGGCCAGCAACGTGTTCATCCAGTGGGTGCCCGGCACACCGCTGGATGTGGTGAAACGGGCCGAGCGGGACGGTCGGTCGGCAGACGCCGTGGTCTGGTGCGTGTTCGACGCGGAAGCGCCCAGACTGCATCCGAACTTCGAGCAGGCCCTGGCGCGGGCAGAGCGGAACTCCTTCTCCTGCGTGGTCTCCAACCCCTGCTTCGAACTGTGGGCGTTGTTGCACCTGGTGGACCACAGTGCGTACATCACGACCGCCGGCGTGTGCAAGGCGCTGGAGGCGAAGCTGGCGGGCTACTCGCGACGGCGGAAGACGATCGACTATGCGGCGCTCCGGCCGCACCTGGCCGCCGCCCGGGAGCGGGCGATCACGCTCGACAACCTGCACGGCGATGCCAAGCCCATCGGCGAGCGGAACCCGTCTACCGGGATGTGGCGACTTGTCGCGCCCTGTTCGCCGCCGCTGGTCGGTCGCTATAGGGCCGTCGTGCGCTGCGAGCCGTACTTGCTGGTGGAAGGCACGGCACGGTTACGTGCGGCTGGCGTGAGGGGCTGACCAGGTGGGTGCCTGCCGTCCCGGCATGGCAGGCACCCGCTGGCGTTGCCGAAGGCCAAGCCGCGGGACGTGAACCTGCCCGGGGCGGATAACCCGTCTTGACGACGGTGGGTCGCGCGGCTCGCGGCCGTCGGTCTCCTCTCCGCCCCCGGGCAGGGGTCCCGGGGCCTCGCCCCCGGTACGTAGAGCATCCCTGGCTCGACCCGCCGCCCGGCAGGGTCGAAGGTCCCCGGTCCCACGGGACCCGCCGGCCCCGAACGCGCCGGGCGCCCATCCAGCCGGGCCGTTCGACCGGGCGTCACGCCACCGGCAGGCGCACCACGAAGCGGCAGCCGGGGCCGGTGTTCTGCACCTCGATCGCGCCGCGGTGCGCCTCGACCAGGCCGCGGGCGATGGCGAGCCCGAGGCCGGCCCCACCGTCCCTGGACCGCGCCGCCTCACCGCGGAAGGCCACGTCGAACACCCGGGGCAGGTCGGCGTCCGGGATGCCGCCGCAGGCGTCCTGCACGGCCAGCCAGGCGCCGCCGCCGTCGGTGCCGGCGGCGACCCGGACGGTGCCGTCGGCCGGGGTGTGCCGGACCGCGTTCGCCAGCAGGTTGCGCACCACCCGGCCGAGCTCGGGGTCGCTGCCGGTGACGGTCGGCCAGCGGCCCGGCGCCGCCTGCACGGCCACTCGCTTGGCCGCCGCGGTCGGTGCCACCGCAGCCACCGCATCGGACACCAGGTCGCCGAGCGACACCCGGTCCAGGTGCAGCTGCAGCGCGCCGGCCTGGATCCGGGACAGCTCGAACAGGTCGTCCACCAGGCCGGCCAGCCGCTCGGTCTCCTGCCGGATCCGGCGGTGGTACTCGGCGACCTGCGCCGGGTCGTCCACCACGCCGTCCTCCAACGCCTCGCTCATCGCCCGCAGGCCGGCCAGCGGGGTGCGCAGGTCGTGCGACACCCAGGCCACCAGCTCGCGGCGGCTGGCCTCGGCGGCCCGCTCCCGCCGCAGCGCCTCCTGCTGCCACACGCTCTGCCGGCCCAGCCGCCGGCCCAGCGCCAGCGCGGCCACCAGGCCGGTCACGCCGGCCACGGCCACCACGTCGATCACCACGGCCAGGTCGTGCGCGGACAGGAACATCGCCTCCGCGGTGCCGACCACCCCGGCCACCACGGCGAGCACCGCGACCAGCACCACCACCGAGATGTTCACGGTGACCGACCGCCGGCGCAGCAGCCGCAGCGCCAGCGCGCCGGCCAGCCCGACCGGGACCGACCAGCCGGCCGCGATCAGCACCACGAGCAGGTCATCGCGGCTCATGCCCGGGCTCCCGAGGCATGCGGGGGGTGGTCCTGGTCTGCCGGGGTGTTGCGGGTCGGGCACTGGCCCTCGCGGCCGTCGCCGTTCATACCCCGGCCACGGGGTCGTAGCGGTAGCCGACGCCCCAGACGGTGACGATCCGGCGCGGCGCGGACGCATCCGGCTCCACCTTCTCGCGCAGCCGGCGGACGTGCACGGTGACGGTGGACTGGTCGCCGAACGTCCAGCCCCAGACCTGCTCCAGCAGCTCGGGCCGGGAGAACGCGCGCCCCGGGTGCTGCATGAGGAACGCCAGCAGGTCGAACTCCCGGACGGTCAGCGCCAGCTCAGCCGCGTCGAGCCGGGCCACCCTGGCCGCGACCTCCACCACCAGGTCGCCGTCGCGCAGCGTCGCGGGCGGCGGCGCTGGCTGCCCGGGGCCGGCCCGGCGGAGCACCGACTGGACCCGCAGCGCCAGCTCGCGCGGCGAGAACGGCTTGGTGACGTAGTCGTCGGCGCCCAACTCCAGGCCGAGCACCCGGTCGGCCTCCTCGCCGAGCGCGGTGAGCATCACGATCGGGGTGGGCTGGGCGGCCCGCAGCCGGCGGCACACCTCCAGGCCGGACATCCCGGGCAACATCAGGTCGAGGACCACCAGGTCCGGCGGCGCCGCCAGCGCCCTGGCCAGCGCCGGCTCGCCGGCTCCGTACACCTCCACGACCAGCCCGGCCCGCTCCAGGTACCGCCGGACGACGTCGCTGACCGTGGGGTCGTCCTCGACCACCAGCACTGTCGCCACCCGCTCCACCAGGGCAGCGTATGTTCCGCCGGATCAGGGACGCACGACACGTTCGCGGACGGTAAGGACCGCCTGTGGTCCGCCGTCCGTTCCGCCTGCCGTCCGTTCCGCCTGCCGTCCCCGGCTGCGCTGCTGAATGGTTGCGCCGTCCTCGCGGGCGGGCGCACACGCCGCCGCGTGACCCGGTCAGCGCAGCCGCGAAGCGCCTTGTGCGCCACTTGTACGCCGTATGCGTCGAGGACGCTCTGGATGGTCCGGTGGTCGCTGGCGAAGCTCGACGACTTGCCACTTGTCCTTCCGGCCGTCACGGAAGCGGAGGTCGAGCGAGACGTTCACGGCGGCGATCGTGGTGTCGACATCTACCCGCAGCGTGATCTCCGACAGTTGGCGAAATCGACGACATGTAGGTCATTGCGGTGTTCGACGTACTCGATGATGCCCTCAGTCGTGATCACGAGCAGCGGATCCGGATCGTCGGACGTCCTCCGCACAACCCCGCCGACCCGGCCGCACGCCTGGTGGTGCGGGTCGTCGGCGTCCACGTAGGCGTAGAGCGGGCCTGCGTCGACGATCAGCGCTACGGTGCCACCGCGCTACGCAGGTCATCCGGCTCCCGCCTGCCGGCCGCGGCTGCCGTCCTGCCGTCTGCACCTGCCGGCCGGTCAGCCCTTGACCACGCCGACCGGTACCAGGCGGGCCACCAGCCGGCCGAGGCCGGCGGCCTGGCTGACCGCGACGACGGCGTCCACGTCCTTGTAGGCCGCCGGGGCCTCCTCGGCCAGGCCGCGCCAGGACGAGGGGCGGACCGCGATGCCGCGCTCCTCCAGCTCCGCCCGCAGCCGCTTGCCGCTGACCTGGCGCAGCGCGTGGTGCCGGCTCCAGACCCGCCCGGCGCCGTGGCAGGTGGAGTCGAACGCCTCGTTGCCCGGCACGCCGGCCAGCACGTACGAGGCGGTGCCCATGGTGCCGGGGATCAGCACCGGCTGGCCGACCGCGGCCAGGTCGTCGGGCAGCTCGGGGTGGCCGGGCGGCAGTGCGCGGGTGGCGCCCTTGCGGTGCACGCACAGCCGGCGGGTCGCGCCGTCCACCTGGTGTGTCTCGATCTTGGCCAGGTTGTGCGACACGTCATAGACCAGCTCCAGCCCGATGCCGGCCACCTGGCTGAACGCGCGGCGGGCGGCCTGGGCGAGCAGCTGCCGGTTCGCCCGGCCGTAGTTGGCGGCGGCGGCCATCGCGCCGAGGTACGCCCGTCCCGGCGGGGAGTCGGCCGGGACGCAGGCGAGCTGCCGGTCCGGCACCTGGATCCCGTACTGCCGCATCGCCGGTTCCATGAGCCGCACGTGGTCGCCGCACACCTGGTGGCCCAGCCCGCGGGAGCCGGAGTGGATCATCACGCAGAGCTGGCCCTGGCGCAGCCCGAACGCCGCCGCGGTGGTGCCGTCCAGCACCTCGGCCACCTCCTGCACCTCGAGGAAGTGGTTACCCGAGCCCAGGCTGCCGAGCTGGCCCAGGCCGCGCTCGACGGCCCGCTGGCTTACCTGGCCGGGGTCGGCGTCCCCGACGGCGCCGCCGTCCTCGCAGCGGGCCAGGTCGCGCGGCACGCCGTGGCCCTGCTCGACGGCGTACCGTGCCCCGCCGAGCAGCACCCGGGTGAGTTCGTCCGGCCCGGACAGCCGCCACACCGCACCCTGGCCGAGGCCCCGGGGGATGGCGCGGTCCAGGGCGTCCATCAGCTCCCCGAGCCGGGGCCGCAGATCCGCCAGGCCGGCATCGGCGGCCAGCAGTCGCACGCCGCAGGAGATGTCGAAGCCCACCCCGCCGGGGGAGACCACCCCGCCGTCGGCCACGTCGGTCGCGGCCACCCCGCCGATCGGGAAGCCGTACCCCCAGTGCACGTCCGGCATCGCGAACGAGGCCCGCACCATGCCGGGCAGCGTGGCCACGTTCGCCACCTGCTGCAGCGCCTCGTCGCCGGCCAGCCCGGGCAGCAGGTCCCGGGAGGCGTACACCCGGCCGGGAACCCGCATCGGCCCGGCCTGCTCGATCCGGAACCGGTTCGGCGTGTCCTCGACCAGCCGGACCGGCGGCGTTGCGCCCGGCGCACTCACACGTCCACTGTCGCCGCGCATTCCCACCCCCGCGAGCCGGGCGCGAGCCGCAGCCCGTGCAGGGCCACCGCCTTCGGTACGGCGCCGACCAGCGGCAGCGCCGCCCCGTCGGCGACCGTGCAGGCCAGCCGGACCCCGCCGGGGACCGGGCTGACCGACACGCCCAGCGGCACCTGCCCGGTGGTGTCCATCCGGAAGATCACCTCGTCCAGCACGGCGGCCAGCAGGTCCTCATCGCCGGGCGCACGCACATCCTGCTCCCACCGGCCGGCCGGGGCTGCGGCCGAACGGTCGACCACGCCGCCGACCAGGGCCAGCACCGCCTCTGCCAGGCACTCCTCCCGGGTGGGCGCCCACGCCTCGATCCGCAGGTCCGCGGTGTGCGGCACGCTGCGGTGACCCGTCCGCCCGGTCATCCGGCCAACCTGGTCATCCGGCCAACCTGGTCATCCGGCCAACCCGGTCATCCGGCCGGCCCGGTCATCCGGCCAACCCAGTCATCCGGTCAGTCTTGTCTTCCCCACCCGACTCAGTCATCCCGCGGTGGCCCCCGGCTGCCCAGGGTCGTCCCGCGGGGTGTCCGCGGCGCAGTGATCGTCGGCGGCGGGGCGCGCCAGCGCGCTGATCCCGGTGCCGGGGCGCCCGGTCAGCGTCGTTCCCAGGACTGGAACAGCACGTCGA
Source organism: Actinomycetota bacterium (assembly GCA_046724155.1). GTDB lineage: Bacteria > Actinomycetota > Actinomycetes > Mycobacteriales > JACQDL01 > JBKOWA01. The sequence goes on along the minus strand of JBKOWA010000585.1, from coordinate 3,701 downwards.
GCACGTCCCGGATCGACACGATGCCGACCACCTTGCCTTCTTCACGCAGCGGGATGTGCCGCACCTCGGCCTCCCACATCAGCCCGGCAACGTACCGGATGCTGTCCTTGGGGCCGGCCCACACCGTCTCCGGCGCAACCAGGTCGGCCGCCCAGACCCGGTCCGCGTCGCCGCCGTGGGCCAGGGTGTGCACCACGTCCCGCTCGGACACCACGCCGAGCGTGGCGGCGCCGTCGACGACGAGCAGCGCGCCGACCTCGGCGAAGGTCAGCGCATCCGCCACCTCGCGCAGCGTGGCCTGCGCGTCGATCTCGGCCACCGGGGCTGCCATGATCGACCGGATCGGGTCCCCCGGGCGCAGCCCCGTGCGGCGGCGCCGCACCGAGACCCGGTGCACCGCCTCCCGCCGCGGCGCGCTCGCTCCAGGGTCCGACGGTCCCGCTTCGTGAGTGATGTGTGCGTCCGGCCCGGGGAACAGCACCGACTCCCGGCCGTCCCGCCACACCACCCGGTAGTGCTCCTCGCCCGCCTTCGCCAGCACCTCGGTGACCTGACCCCGGCGAGGAGGCGCACCCAGGGTCTCGGTGTCGATGACGATCTCATCTCCAAGCGCAGCGTGCATGGCAGTCCCTCCCTCGCCGGCCCGGCCGCCGGATCGCCGGGTGGTGAGCAGCGGCGACCGGGTGTTGGCTGGCCGCGCCGCCGGGGTCCTTCTCGACCGGGCCGGCCGGTCGGGTTCCGACGGATCAAGCACACCCGCACGGGGGGTCGTCCCGCCAGGGGTCGTTGGAGCTGTCGTCCTGGGACCTTCGGCGGCCGAAGACCCGCAGGCGGTTCGGGCCGTGGATGTCCCGCACCGAGGTCGGTCACGGTGCTCGCGGCCGGTGCGGAACCGTGGCGTACTCGCCTGCAGGCCGCCGGCCCTGAGGCAGGTACGCGGCACGCTCGCTCCCCATGACCGTCGGTCGGCGTCTCGCCCGACCGGTGTCAGCCGAAGGCGTGGCGCACGAACCAGTCGCGGGCCTGTTCGGCGACCGCGGCCAGTGCGCCCGGCTCCTCGAAGAGGTGGCCGGCGCCGGGGACCACGGCCAGCTCGGTGGGGCAGCGCATCATGGCCTGCGCCTGGCGGTTCAGGTCCAGCACGGTGGTGTCGGCGCCGCCGACGATGAGCAGCGTGGGCGCCCGCACCGCGCCGAGCCGGGCGGCGGCCAGGTCCGGGCGGCCGCCACGGGAGACCACCGCGGCGATGTCGGCGTCCGGGTCCGCTGCCGCCCACAGCGCCGCCGCGGACCCGGTGGAGGCGCCGAAGTAGCCGACCCGGACGAAGCCGCGCCAGGCCTGCCGGGTCACCTCGGCCAGCCGGTCGGCGAGCAGCTCGATGTCGAAGACGTGCGCCCGCTGCGGTTCCTCGGCAGCGGTGAGCAGGTCGAACAGCAGGGTGGCGAGGCCGGCGCGGTGCAGCACCTCGGCTACGTACCGGTTGCGCGGGCTGTGCCGGCTGCTGCCGCTGCCGTGCGCGAACACCACCAGCCCGGACGCGCCCTCCGGCACGGTGAGCCGACCGGCCAGCTCCACCTCCCCGACCCGCAGCCCGACCTCCTCCGCGGTAGCCCGTGGATCGGGCTGCCGGGATGGGATGCGCTCCATCACGTCCACCCCCTGCCTGGTCCTGGTCGGCCCGCCGGCGCCGGGCCGCCCGGCCGATCCCGGGAGAACCCGTTCGCTCCCGCTCAGCATCGCAACGGCCGTCCAGCCGCCCGCGGCGGTCCGTCGCCCGCGCCACAGCGGCACGGCACGTCGCCGGCGCTGGGAGGTGCGCAGGTCACGGCCATGCGGGGCGTCCTTTCCCGCGTGGGATGGTTCAACACCGGAAGTGCCACCCACTACGATCCGCGCGTGGATTTCGCCATCCGGGTCGCGCACGCCGAGCAGGCGACCACGCTGGCGGTCACCGGCGAGGTCGACCTGTCGACTGCGGGCGATCTGGCTGAGGCGGGTCTCGCGGCGCTGGCTGCCGGCGCCGCGGTCGTGATCGTGGATCTGAGCGGGGTGACGTTCCTCGACTCCACCGGTCTGGCCGCGCTCGTGACGATCAACAACCGGGCCCGGCACGACGGTGCCGCATTGATCGTCGCCCGGCCGCAGCCGCGGATCAGGCAGCTGTTCCATATCACGGGGCTGGACACGGCGTTCACCATCACCGATGGCGGCCCCGCGTAACCGCCCCCGTTACCCCGGACACTCCTAGGCCGGCGGCAGGGCCGAACGCGGCTGCATCGGCCGGCGGCCTTCCGCGCCGGCCCCGTCGATCAGCGTCGGGGGCACCACCGCCGTGCGCCGGGCCGCTGCGCGGGCCTCGTCGTAGCGGATCTCGGCGTCGCGCACCTCCCGGTACTGCGGGCAGGTCCGGTCGCAGCCGCGGACACCGCAATAGCCACACCGGCGCCGCCACCGGACGCGCCGCCGGGCGGTGATCTCGCCCGGTCGCTGGTTGTGAGGTTGCTGGTTGTCGGGAGCGCCGCCCACTGGGTCCTCCCCGGTCCGTAGGGACAGCTACGTCGGTCTCCCCCAAACCGGCCACGTCAGTCCGCCGTTCTGGGTGAACTGCCCGGATCCACCATAACCCGCCTGCCGCGGAGCGTGTGCGCTCTCCAGTCGTGGCTTCACCCGTCCGAGTGGCCCCTACCACCGCTGGTCCGCTCGGCGGAACGCTCCGGACTCACGCGGGCGGCGGCTTCGCGGCGGTGCCCGTCAGTTGTTGGGTGCGGCCGCTGAGATGTCGGCCAACGCCGAGCGCGAGTCCCGCTCGATCGCCAGGTCGCCGATGGATAGTACGCCGACCGGCCGGTCACCATCGACGATCGGAATGCGCCGAACGGCCCGCTCGCGCACCAGCCGCACCGCGCTGGAGACGTCGTCGTCCGGACTCAGGCAGGCCGGGTCGGGGCTGCAGACGTCACCCACCCGGGTGGTCTGTGGGTCGCGGTCCTCGGCGAGCACCCGGACCACCAGGTCACGGTCGGTCACCAGACCGTGGATCCGGCCGTCCCGCACCACGATCACGTCGCCGATCCCGTTCCGCTGCATCGCCCTCGCTGCGTCCGACACCAAACCGGCGACGTCCATGGTCACCGGCGACTCGGTCATGATCTCGCGGATCTTCTGGGCCATCACAGCCTCCATCGTCGGATGAGTTGCCCAACGGTCGGCTCCTACCCGCAGGCCACGGTGCTAACCGAGCCCGGGCACGCCGGGTCGGTCAGCGGCGCAGGAGACCCCACCTGCGCACCCGGCATCCCCCCTGCCCGGTGGTTTTGGTGGCCTTCAAGTCAGGCGGACGGTCGCCTGCCGTCCCCGGCGCCTGCCGTATGCGCACACCGGTCCCTGCGCTGCCGCCGATTTCACCGAGATCGGGAAGCTCGGCATTCAACGCCTGCCTCAGTGCGGCGAATTCTTGCCGGATTCCGCAGTCTGCGGGAGAGTTGCCGGAACCGGATGGGGAGGATCTGAGGCACGCCCCACCGCGGAAACTCGATGGGGCACGCGGCTGATGTCGGACCTCTTCGCCGAGCCCGAGGATCAGCAGGGGCGGGGGAGTCGGAGGTGGTAGCCCGGTGACCCCGCCCCGAGGCACTGTCCAGATTAGATATCGGGACCGGTCAGATCCGGCGCCGTTGCTGGCGCGGAATCAGGTTGGCGGG
>JBKOWA010000202.1:0-4924 GCA_046724155.1 Actinomycetota bacterium | reverse complement strand
GCGCGAGAGCGCGGGGCCGATCGGCACGCACCACGCGTGCAGCGAACCGCCGAAGACCGGCCGGGCGTCCGGCCAGAGCCGGCGCATCAGGCAGGCCATCCGGTGGTTGTCGGCGAGCGTGTCCGCCCGGACGGCGATGGCACCGCCGGCCGCGGCGCGGTGGACGAGCGTGCGTACCAGCCGTGTCCCGATGCCGTTGCCCTGCCAGGCGTCGGCGACGACCACGCCGATCTCGACCGCCTCGGGCTGGTGCCGAGGGCGGGCGCCCTCGGCCAGCCCGACCACGGTGTCGCCGGCGAGAGCGACCAGGACGTCCCGGCCGCCGGGATCTGTGTCGAACAGGCGGCGCAACTCGGCGGCGGCGGAGCGGGCCGGGGTGAAGAACCGGCGGTACACCGTGTCGGTGGAGAGCCAGTCGTAGAACCGTCGCACCCTGTCCCTGTCCTCGGCGCGCAGCGATCGGATCAGCGGCCCGTCGGCGTCGCCGACGGGCCCGGCCAGCATCGTGTCAGGCAGTGCCACGCCGGTTGCTGCCGGGCCGGGACCGGTGGTCGGGCGGTTGAGCACAGTCACATCGACCCCCTTGTCCTGGGGCTGGAGCTGTACCGGGCCGGTGCTGTACCGGCTGGGTGCTGTGCCGGGGCTAGAGCGGGATGTTGGTGTGCCGGCCGGTCGCTGCGGGTGCCTGGCCGAGGGCCTCGGCGAGGCGGCGGCGGGTCTGGGTGGGGTGGATGACCTCGTCGACGACACCGATCTGCACGGCCCGGTCGATCCCGCCGGCGGCGCGGGTCTGCTGTTCGGTCAGCAGCGCACGCAGCGGCTCCCGCTGTTCCGGCGGAGCGTCGGCGAGCGTCCTGCGGTGCAGGATGTCGACCGCGGCGGAGGCGGCCATCACGGCGACCTCGGCGCCCGGCCAGGCGAATACGGCGGTCGCGCCCAGCGCCCGGGAGTTCATCGCGACGTACGCGCCACCGTAGGCCCGGCGGGTCACCAGGGTGACCCGCGGCACGACCGCCTCGGCGAAGGCGTGCAGCAGCTTGGCGCCGCGCCGCACCACGCCGGACCACTCCTGGTCCACACCGGGCAGGTAGCCGGGCACGTCGACGAGCACCACCAGGGGCACACCGAGGGAGTCGCACATCCGTACGAACCGGGCGGCCTTCTCCGCCGACTCGGCGTTGAGGCAGCCGGCGATCCGCAGCGGGTTGTTCGCCACCACGCCGACGGTGCGCCCGGTGAGGCGGCCCAGGGCGGTGACAACGCTGCCGCCGTAGTCGGGCTGCAGCTCCAGCGGCGACCCGTCCAGCAGACCGGGCAGCAGCCGGCGTACGTCGTAGCCGCGGCGTGGGTTGTCCGGCAGCAGGGCGGACAGGTCGGCCCCCGCGCCGGCGCCGTCGGGGTCGAAGCTGCCGGGGCAGCCCAGCAGCCCGGCCAGCGTCCGGGCCTCGGCGACCGCGGCGGCGTCGCTGCCGGCGACCCGGTGGGCCAGGCCGCTGCGGCGGCTGTGCACGTGCGAGCCGCCGAGCTGCTCGGCGTCGACGTCCTGGCCGGTGACCGCGCGCACGACCGTGGGACCGGTCACGAAGACCCGCCCGCGCTCGGAGATCACCACCAGGTCGCCCAGCGCCGGCCCGTACGCGGCGCCGCCGGCCGCCGGTCCGAGTATCACCGAGATCTGCGGGATCCGGCCGGACGCGCGGACCATGGCGGTGAACACCGAGCCGACTGCGTCCAGCGAGCCGACCCCCTCGGCGAGCTCGGCGCCTCCGGAGTGCCACAGCCCGACCACCGGCACCCGCTCGGCCAGCGCGTGTCGGACAGCCGACACGATCCGGCCGCAGCCCGCAACATCCAGCGCGCCGCCGCGCCGGCGGGCGTCGGTGGCGTAGCCGACCACCGGCGTGCCCTCGACCCGGCCGAGGCCGGCGGCGACGCCACCCCCCTCGAGCGGCGCGATCGGGCGCAGACTGTCCGGATCGAACAGTGCCGCCAGCCGGGCCCGCGGGTCTCGCGGGTCCTCCGCGGCGATGACGCCCGCCGCGCCCGCCGCACCGGCAGCGCCGGCAGCGCCGGCTGTGCCGGCTACGGCGGCTACGGCGGCGGCGGACGGCACGTCACGGGCTGCGGTCAGTGCGGCGGTCACGGCTGCTCCTTTTCGCAAGACCGGCGTTACCGGGCGGGAAGGTCATCGGGGACAATCCGCATGCCGAGCCGTTCGGCGTGGTAGACGCGCACGCCGTCGACCCACAGCCACCCCTCGGCGAGGGCGTAGCGGCCCCGGTCGTCGGTGCCGACCTGCAGGATCTCCAGCTCGACCGTGATCCGGGTGCTGGTCGGCACGACCTGGCCGCGGTACTTCCAGGAAAGCTGCTCGCCCAGCCGGACCGGCTCGAACCGCGGCCGGTGCAGGCCCGCGGCCAGGTCCCGCTCGATCATGTAGAACTGCAGCAGCTGGACCATCGCCTCGATGCCCAACGAGCCGGGCTGCACCGGGTCCTGGAAGAAGTGCGCCCTGAAGAACCACTCACCCGGGTCGACGTCCTTCTCCGACCGCAGCCGGCCGAGCCCGGCCCGGCCGCCGTCCGGCCAGTACCCGGTGACCCGGTCGACCATGAGCAGCATCGGGTCGGCCAGCCGCAGCGTTCCCTGGCAGTAGCGGGCCGGCCGGGCGGTCAGATCCACTGTGTACGGGCTGGGCTCGGTCAGCCGGGCGTGCTCAGCGGCGGAAACCGGGAACCCCGGCTGCCGGTCGAAGGCGTCCTTCGGGAAGTAGCCGAACACTGTGGACAGACTGAGCACCGGGGTGCCACCGGCGTAACACTCCACGTCGAACGACTCGATGGTCACCCCGGCGTTGCGCGCGACCGAGGTCAGCACCGCGCGGGTGCGCAGCGTGCGGATGCCGGGCACGACCTCCGCGTGGACGGTGCCCTGCCCCTGCAGGTTCCGGAGCAGCAGGTCGGTGTCGGCGTCCAGGACGCTGCCCGCGTAGATCCCCAGCCAGCCGCAGGGCTGCAGCGCGACCTCCAGGAGCACCGCCAGCGGCATCACCGCCGAGCTGCCGTGCTGCCAGGACCACGCCTCGGGGGGCAGGTCGTACTCGGCCTCGACCCGGCTGCCGACCTGCATCCCGCCCATCGGACCGGCCGCCGACACGATGCGGCTGACGAACTGGTACGGCGGGCCGGGCATGCGGGGCAGCGAGCGGGTCCCGTCGAAGCGGGCGTACGAGGGGCCGAATGCCTCCGACGGTTTCCCCCAGGCCCAGGCCAGCAGCGACCCGTGGTCGAACCGGAAGCCGTCCACCGCCGCGACCCGGACCTGCTGCTCCGGTCCGGCGGAGGCTGGCGGTTGCAACGCCGGCGGCGCCAAGGCGGCCGGCCGGGCCGCCGCCGGAAGCTCCCGCCACTGCGACAGCGGCCAGTCCGGCACCAGGCGCAGCCCGACGTGCCGGGCGTGCAGCGCCCGCACACCGTCCACAGTGCACAGCACATCGGCGAACACGGTCGGCTGCGGGCCGGCGGACACCTCCGTGACGAACACCTCGTACGTCAACCGGCGGCTGGCCGGCGTGACCTGGCCGCGGCAGCGGATCCGGAACGTGTTCTCCGGCACCGGCTCGAACCGCCATCCGTCCCGGTCGGTGGTGTACCCCGACGCGGCCAGGTAGAACGACATCGCCTGCAGGCAGCCCTCGAGCATCAGGTTGCCCGGCATGCAGGGGTCGTCCGGGAAGTGACCGGCGAAGAACCAGGCGTCGGGCGCGATCGGCAGCTCGGCCCGAAGGTAGCCGCGGCCCCACGGCCCGCCGTGCGGGGCGAACCGGGTCACCTCATGCAGGTGCAGCATCCGCCCGTCGGCGATCCGCGGGGTCCGCAGGTGCGCGCGGGTCGCCTCCCAACCGGCTCCGAAGCAGTCGTGCGGCCGGCCGTCGGCGAACGCCCGAACCGCGGCGGCCTCGAACGACTGACGCGAGCACCGGACCGCCGGCGGGTCGACCGGTGCGTCCGCGGGGATCTCGTCGTCCGGATCCCACACCAGACCCTGGGCGCCGGCACGCACGTCGGCGGTGAACAGCCCAGCCTGGGCACCCCGAGCAGACAGCCGGCGCTGCCCGTCGACGTGGCAGTCGACCCGGAAGAAGAAGAGGCGGACGCCATCGTGCTCGCTGTGCCCGTCGACGTGGATCTCGTAGCAGAGTGTCTCGCCGGGAACCGGTGGGCTGCCGTGGTAGGTCAGCTCGGCGCCGAGGAAACGGCACCTGCTCCCGTCGTGGTCGGGCAGGTCGGCGCCGAGGCACTGGATCAGCAGCAGCGCGGCTTGGCCGGCCTCGGCGAGGATGCCGGCGGGCATGCGGCCGGTCGGGTCGAGGTACCAGCTGCCGGGCCGGACGTCGGTCTCGGACCAGAGGGTGCCCGACGGGGTCCGGCGCTGCCCCGCCGATGCGGGAGTCGCGTCGATACGGGTGACCCGGTCGATGAGCAGCAGCGGCGGCTGTGGCAGCCGGATCCGGCCCGGGTGGCCACCCGGACCGGCGAACCGGGGACCGAGCACGTCGCTGACCCGGCTACCCGCGGCAAGCGACTCGAGCTGACCCCGGTCGAACGTCGGCCCCGGCTCCGGCGGTGGTGGGGTCGGCTCCTGCCGGCCGCGGCTGGCGAAGGCCGTGCGGGCGGCCAGCAGCGCGGCCTCGGCGTCCTGCTGCGACTGCAGGAACCGGTGCTGAGCCTGCGCGAGGTGGGTCAGGAACCGCTGCTGGCAGGCGGCGACCGTCTCCCACTGCGCGGGCAGCGCGGCCATCGACGCTGCGCCGGGTGCGACGGCCGGCTGCGCGACCAGGACCCTGGGCTCGGTGCGTGCACCGGGTGCTGCCGCCGGAACCGCTGACGGCGCAACGGTCCGGGGTGCGGGCGGGGGAGTGAGC
>JBKOWA010000232.1:0-10965 GCA_046724155.1 Actinomycetota bacterium | reverse complement strand
GTTGTGCACCGTGCAGTGCGACGCGACGGCGAGCAGTGCCTCCCGGCGTTCGGCCGGAATGCCGGCGGGCAGAGCGATGGCGATCCGGATGCCGGTGACCCTGGCCGGGTGCGCGCCGAGGGTGTAGTCGGCGGTCACGGTCAGACCGGCGGTCGGCAGGGCGTGCCGGGCCAGGTAGCGCCGCGCGTAGAACGCCACGCAGGAGGCGAGGCCGGCGACGAACAGCTCGGTCGGGGTGGGTGCGCTGTCCACGCCACCATCGGCGACCGGCTGGTCGACCTTCACCGTGTGGCCCCGGACGCCGATGGCGAACCGGTCCCCGGCCAGATGCCGGACGATCATGGCGGTCATGGGCTCCTCCCGTGTGGTCGCATCGTGGCTTACCGCCAGCGGCCCGCATTGAAGTTGGTATATAGGCCAGAGTCGATGGGATGGCGGCTTCCCGCTTTCCAGCGACGGCCTGGACGGAAGCCTTCGGGCGGCTGGTCAGGCGTTCCGTGGGCGTCCGGCAGCCAGTCAGATGAAGAGGAGTTGCGCGCCGGCCGTCTTCTCGACGAAGTCCCCGGCGCTGATGATTCCCTCGACGTCGTCGTGCAGGTCGGCCGCGGTGAGCTTCATCATGTCCGCGGACATCCGGCAGGCCCACAGGTGCCCTCCCGCGGCGACGATCTGGTCCAGCAACTCCGGCACCTCGGGTACCCCGAGATCCGCGATCTGCTTCTTCAGCAGGTGCGTCGCCATTCCCGTCATCCCGGGCAGTGGTGCCAGCGCCTGCGGCATCCGCAGGTCACCGACCGGCAGATGCATCGCGGCGTTGCCGGCCGGGCTGAACTGCAGGTGGTGCATGCGGGACTTGACGATCATGTCCAGGCCCCAGAACGTGAAGAACAGGTGCGTTTCCACGCCCTCGCCGAGCGCTCCGTTGGCGATGATGAGGCCGGGGTAGGCCATGTCGAGGTTCCCCTTGGAGCAGATGATCGCGATCTTGCGGCCGGTGTCCGCCTCGTCCTCGAAGTCGGGGATGATCGTCGGCGCGCTTTCCATGGTGGTCATTGTCCTGCCTTCCGTGCTAGACGCAGCCGCGTGGCTTGGGCAGCCCGGCGATGTAGGCCATCTTCTTGCCGGGCTTCCTGGGGAACAGCGCGAACTGCTCCTTCACCGGCACGCCGCCGGTGGCCTGCACCCGGCGGGCGGTCGGCGTCTCGCCGCGTTCCGCGTAGTCCGCGCGCAGGAAATGGATGACCTTCCAGTGCGGGCCGGTCAGGTCGATCCCGATGCGTGCGGCGAGTGCCTTGGCGAGCTCCTCGTCCCACTCGCCGTACTCGGTCAGGAAGCCCTCGTTGTCGACGTGGACCTGGTGGCCGTCGATCTGGGTGACGGGCATGGTGGTGCCCCCTTCGTCCGGTGGTTGCTCAGTGTCCGGTGGTTGCTCAGCGTCCGGTGGTTGCTCAACTCTCGGGGCGCTTGCCGGCCATGGACATCAGGGCCGGCACGGGCAGTGGCCGGCCGGGCAGCAGCAGGTGCCAGTACGCCCAGCGGAAACCGAGCTTGCCCCAGTGGTTGCGCCGGTTCTCCTTCAGCAGCCCGAACGGCCCGACGCCGGGCAGCGGGTAGCTGCCGGTCAGCGGCTGGGTGTCGTAGTTGAAGTCGATCAGCAGTCCCTTGCCGCGCCCGGACTCGATGAAGCAGTTGGCGTGCCCGTCGAAATCGTGCGTCATCGGCTGGCCGTGCACGTGGTCGACGAAGTTCTCGGCGAACAGCTCGACCGCGAAATGCGCCACCGAGCCGGCCTTGGAGGTCGGCAGGTCGGCGGCATCGCCGATCGCGAAGATGTTGTCGTGGTCCTTGGACTGCAGCGTGTGCTTGTCGACCGGGACGTAGTTCAGCTCGTCGCCGAGCCCGGACCGGGCGAGGTAGTCGGCGCCCATGTTCAGCGGGACGGTGACCAGCAGATCGAACGGGATCTCGCGCTCGTCCATCGACACCAGCGCCCGCGCGGCCGGGTCGATGCGGTCGATGACGAAATCGGTCTCCAGGGCGATCTTGCGCTCGGCCAGCATCCCGCCGAGCTGCCGCGCGGCCACCGGCTTGGTGAACGCGGCGTCCAGCGGCGTGACGTACGTGATGTCCACCCGGTCCCGCATGCCACGGTCGGCGAAGAACGCATCGGCGAGGAACGCGAACTCCAGCGGTGCGACCGGGCACTTGATCGGCATCTCCACGATGTGCACGACCAGCCGGCCGCCGTCCCAGCTCGACAGCGCCCGGCGCAGCGCGGTGGCACCCTCCAGGCTGTAGAAGTCGAACACGCTCGTGCGCCACTGCTCGCCGAGCATGCCCGGAGTCTGGTCCGGCCGGGGCGACGTACCCGTGGCGATGACCAGGTAGTCGTAGGCCAGGGTGCGACCGTCGGTGAGGAGCACGGTGCCGTCCGCCGCCGCCACCCGCTCGATCCGGCCGGTCACCAGCTCGACGCCGCGGGCGAGGAAGCGCTGCCGCGGCCGGACCAGGTCGGCCGGGTCGTACCGGCCGAACGGCAGCAGTAGCAGCCCGGGCTGGTAGATGTGTTCGCCGTCCTGGTCCACGACGGTGATCCGCCACTGGTCGGGGTGCAGGCGGTGCCGCAGCCGGTTGGCGGCCATCGTCCCGGCCGTGCCGCCGCCAAGAATCACCAGGCGTCTCATGTCTCGCTCCGGTAGGTTGCGATCTGTTCTAGAACTCGATCGTCACGCCGCCCATGGCCCCGCGGCAGGGCCGAACGCCCTTACCCATGGGGGTATCTGAGCATGCCGGAACGGCTCGCAGGTGTGGCCGTCGGAGAATACCCGTCGGGGTATGGCACCCGGCCCGGGGAGGCGTCCCCGGCAGCCGGCGCGGCGGCCGGGCGGCGACCGGGAGGCGGCCGGTCGTGAGCGCGATGGTCGCCGAGAGTAGCTAATATGGGTCTAAACCATCACCGGAACGTGTGGAGTGACTCGTGACAGACGCGCGCGCCGTCGCGGTCGTCGTCCTCGCCGCCGGCGAGGGGACACGGATGAAGTCCGCTGTGCCGAAGGTGCTGCACCCGCTGCTCGGCCGTTCGATGCTCGGTCACGTGCTGGCCGCCTGCGAGCCGCTCGCCGCCCGCCTGCTGGTGGTCGTCGGGCACGGCCGTGAGCAGGTGACCGCCGCCCTTCCGGAGCGCATCCAGCCGGTGGTGCAGGCCGAGCAGCGTGGCACCGGGCATGCCGTCCGGCTGGCCCTCGAAGCGGCGCCCGACCTCGACGGCACCGTGCTCGTGATGCCCGGCGACACCCCGCTGCTCACCCCGCGTACCCTCGGCGAGCTGGTCGGCGCGCACGCCGCGGCCGGCGCGGTGGCCACCGTGCTCACCTCGGTGGCCCCCGACCCCGACGGGTACGGCCGGGTGATCCGGGCCGCCGATGGCAGCGTGGCCCGGGTGGTCGAGCACCGGGACGCCACCGCGGCCGAGCGGGCGGTGCACGAGATCAACACCAGCGTGTACGCGTTCGAGGCCGGGCCGCTGCGGGAGGCGCTGGACAAGCTGGGGGCGGACAACGCGCAGGGCGAGGAGTACCTGCCGGACGTGATCGGCCGGTTCGTCGCGGCCGGTCAGCCGGTCGCGGCAGTGGTCGCCGACGCCGAGGAGACCGCCGGCGTGAACGACCGCGCCCAACTCGCCGCGGCGGGCCGCGCGCTGCGCGACCGGGTGCTGACCGAGTGGATGCGGGCCGGGGTGACCGTCGTCGACCCGGCCACCGTCTGGGTCGACGTGGGCGTGCGGCTGGACCCCGATGTCACGCTGCTGCCGAATGTCCAGCTGCACGGCGCCACCAGGATCGCCACCGGCGCCGTGGTCGGCCCGGACTGCACGCTGATCGACACCGTCGTCGGCCCGGGCGCCCGGGTGGTTCGGGCGCACTGCGACCGTGCCGAGGTCGGCCCCGAGGCGTCGGTCGGGCCGTACTGCTACCTCCGCCCCGGCGCCCGCCTGGGTCGCCGTGCCAAGGCCGGCACCTACGTGGAGATCAAGGCGGCGGACGTCGGCGACGGCGCCAAGGTGCCGCACCTGAGCTACGTCGGCGACGCCGCCATCGGGGAGCAGACCAACATCGGGGCGGCGACGGTCTTCGTCAACTATGACGGCGTCGCCAAATACCGCACGGTCATCGGTAGCCATGCCCGCACCGGTGCGGACAACATGTTTGTAGCCCCGGTGTCGGTCGGCGACGGCGCGTACACGGCGGCCGGCTCGGTGATCACCGAGGATGTGCCGGCCGGCGCGCTGGGCATCGGCCGGGCCAGGCAGAGCAACATCGAAGGCTGGGTGGAGCGGCATCGGAGCGGCACGCCGGCCGCCGAGGCCGCCGCCCGGGCCAGAACCGCTGCGGCCGGTGGGGGGCCGGGGCACCCGACCGACGGCGACAGGGGAGCAGGCGCATGACCGAGATCCATGCGGCGAACGAGAAGAGCATGACCGTGTTCTCCGGGCGCGCCCACGAGGCGCTTGCCGTGGAGATCGCCAACGAGATGGGGTCCGAGCTGACCCCGACCTCGCTGTACGAGTTCCCCCGGGGCGAGATCTATGTCCGGTACGAGGCATCGGTCCGGGGTTCGGACGCGTTCGTGATCCAGAGCTACCCGGCACCGATCAACACGTGGGTGATGGAGCAGCTGATCATGGTGGACGCGTTGAAGCGGGCGTCCGCCAAGCGGATCACCGTGGTCATGCCGCTGTACCCCTACGCCCAACAGGACAAAAAGCACCGCGGCCGGGAGCCGATCTCGGCCCGGCTGATCGCCGACATGTTCAAGACCGCCGGCGCGGACCGGATCATGACGGTCGACCTGCACACCGCGCAGATCCAGGGCTTCTTCGACGGCCCGGTGGACCACCTGTTCGCGCTGCCGGTGCTGGCCGAGTACGTGGACCACAAGTACGGCAGCCGGGACCTCGCGGTGGTCGCGCCGGACTCCGGCCGGGTCCGGCTGACCGAGCGCTGGACCGACCGGCTCGGCGGCCGCCCGCTGGCGTTCATCCACAAGACCCGGGACACGCTGGTGCCCAACCAGGTGGTGGCCAACCGGGTGGTCGGCGAGGTCGAGGGCCGCACCTGCATCCTGGTCGACGACATCATCGACACCGCCGGCACCGTCTCGAAGGCGGCCGACGCGCTGTTCGCGGCCGGTGCCGCCGAGGTGGTGGTGGCGGCCACCCACGCCATGCTGTCCGACCCCGCCACCGAGCGGCTGAAGAACAGCCGGATCACCGAGGTGGTGCTGACCAACACCCTGCCCATCCCGGCGGACAGGATGCTGGACAAATACACCGTGCTGTCGATCGCCCCGCTGATCGCGCTGGCGATCCGCGAGGTCTTCGAGGACGGTTCGGTGACCAAGCTGTTCGACGGCAACGCCAGCTGACACAGCGCGGCCCGCGGCCGGTACGGGGGCTTCGGACGGCGCTGGTTTCGACCGGTGTCCGGGTTGCAGGTAAGCTGACCAGGTTGCCCGGCGAGGGAGCGTGACTCCGTGATCGACGGCGGTTGCTGATCGCGCCCTCGCTCCCGGGTGGCAGCCGAAGCGCCTATCCGAGCCCCGCCCCGCGTTCGAGGAGAGCAGCACCGTGTCCGAGGTCCGTATCCCCGCCGAACAACGCACCGAGTTCGGCAAGGGTGCCGCGCGGCGTACCCGTCGAGCGGGCAAGATCCCGGCGGTCCTGTACGGCCACGGCCAGGACCCACGGCACATCTCGCTGCCGGCCCGGGAGTTCGCCAACGCCATCCGCGGCGGGGGGGCCAACACCCTGCTGTCGGTCGAGCTGAACGGTTCCAACGAGCTGGCCCTGCCCAAGCAGATCCAACGCGACCCGGTGCGCGGCACCATCGAGCACGTGGACCTGATCCTGGTCCGCCGCGGCGAGAAGGTCACCGTGTCGGTCGCCGTGCTGGTGACCGGCGAGGTGGCGCCCGACGGTCTGGTCACCCAGGACCTGAACGTCCTGGAGGTGCTGGCCGACGCCACGAAGATCCCGGAGAGCCTGGAGATCAGTGTCGAGGGCCTGCAGATCGGCGCGCACGTGACGGCGGGCGAGGTGGCGCTGCCGCGCGGCATCACCCTGGTCACCGACCCCGAGCACCTGGTGGTCGCGGTGCAGGCCGCGCCGACCGCCGCCGAGGTCGAGGCGGAGCTGGCCGAGGCCGAGGCGGGTGCCGGCATCGAGCGGACCGAGCCGGCTGCGGCCGAGGCGCCGGCGGCCGCGCAGGAGCCCGCCGAGGTGTCCTGATCCGCACCCGGCGGGCGAGGTGCAGGCAATGCGCATCGCTCGCCGGGTTGCCGGGTGGGCCCGAGGCGCCGAGCAAGCGCGGAGCCGAGCGATGGACGTGGAGGGGCGGTTCCTGGTCGTCGGGCTGGGCAACCCCGGCCCGGACTACGCGAAGAACCGGCATAACGCTGGCTTCATGGTTGTGGATCTGCTCGCCGGGAGGCTCGGCGGCTCGTTCAGGGCACACCGCGGCCGCGCCGACGTGCTCGAGGCCAGGCTGGCGGGCCGGCCGGTGGTGCTGGCCAAGCCGCGGACGTACATGAACCTCTCCGGCGGCGCGGTCCAGGCGGTCAGCGCGTTCTACAAGGTGCCGCCGGACCGGCTGGTCGTCGTGCACGACGAGCTGGACCTGCCGTACGGGGTGCTCCGGCTGAAGTTCGGCGGTGGCGACGGCGGCCACAACGGCCTGAAGTCGGTGTCCGGGGTGCTCGGCACCCGCGACTACTACCGGGTCCGGATCGGTATCGGGCGGCCGCCGGGCCGGCAGGACCCGGCCGAGTTCGTGCTGCGGGACTTCGGCACGACCGAGCGCAAGGAGCTGGCGCTGCACCTCGAGCGGGCCGCCGACGCGGTCGAGGACCTGCTCGCCCGCGGCCTGGAACCCACCCAGAACACCTACCACGCCGGCTGACCGTACCCCGGTGGGCGCCCCGCCCCGGAACTTGTGGACGCGACACGCCCTTAAAGGGTGCGCTGTGTCCACAAGTTGTGCTGAGTCGCCCGGTCAGCCTCGGCAGGCGCGTTGTCGTACCTGGTGGGTACGCTCGGCGGGACACTGCGACCCCGGCTGGAGGTGCCATGGCTGACAGTCCCCGGTTCACGTTCACCGCCGCCGTCCTGGACGCGCCCGACCCGCTCGAGTTGGCACGCTTCTACCAGCGGCTGCTCGGCTGGCCGATCCGGGCCGACGAGCCCGACTGGGTGACCCTCCGGCCTCCCGGCGGCGGTGCCGGCATGTCGTTCCAGACCGAGAAGAACTACGTCCGGCCCACCTGGCCGGCCGGTCCCGGCGACCAGCAGATGATGATTCACCTGGACATCGAGGTCGACGACATCGAGGCTGCCTGCGCGCACGCCACCGCCGCGGGCGCCACCATCGCCGACTTCCAGCCGCAGGACCACGTCCGGGTCTGTCTCGACCCCGCCGGCCACCCGTTCTGCCTCTGGGTCGCTACCGCGTGATCCCGGCTACCGCGGCCCATCCGGCGCGATGATCTCCAGCTTCGGGAAGTACGTCCGGTACCGCCGCGCATCCCGAGTCAGCAGCCGGTAGCCCCGCACCGCCGCGTGGGCTCCGATCAGGAAGTCGGGCAGCGTGCGCTCCCGAGCGCCCCCCAGCCGCCGGTACAAGGCGTGAAGCCGCCCGGCGAGGTACGCGGCTTTGTACGGTAGCGGCTCCCGCTCGAATTCAGGCGAGAGAAGACCATCGACTTCGCCCTCCGAATCGAACCGGGCGCAGACCTCAGCGTAAATCACAGGATTGATGACCAGGTCGGCCTCCTCGGCGAGACCGGTCAACGTCAGGGTGGACCACTCAGCCCACTTGGGGTCGTCCGTGGTCAGGTCGAGGAGGACGTTGCTATCGACCAGAACAGGGGTCACTCCTCGCCCCTGGTCCATGCCATGATCTCATCGGTGGTAGGACCGCCCGGCGGGGCGCTGCCGCGGAGCTTCCGGACCAGGCGCTGGCCCCGGGTCCCACTCGCCGGGTTTTTCGCCTTGTGCACCCAGGCTGCGGTGTCCGCGGTCTCGGACTCGACTTCGACCTCGGTCTCCGGGAGTAGCCGGAACCGCTCTCTGAGCTGCTCGGGCACAGTGACCTGTCCGTTCGGCATGACCTGCACGTTCAGCTCCTTTTCTGCTCGTCGACGTCGTCGGGGGCCAGGTCGACCAGGGCAAGCAACTCCTCCAACTCCTCGGTAGTGAGTTCCCGCGGCTTCCGCCGGGGCTCCGGCTTCCACGGCTCCAGGCCCATCGAGGCCGCGGTGCCAGCCTTGGCGATGTAGAGCTCGTCGTCCTTGATGAAGAACTCGATCTCGGTGCCAGGATGAAGGCCGAGCTTCTCCCGAACGTGGGCCGGGATGGTGAGCTGGCCCTTGCTGGTGATCCGCGGCATGACGCCTCCCTTACTCTTACCGGTAAGAGTAGCGGGGTTAGCCGGTGTTGCGGAGGCCGGCGGCGATGCCGTTGATGGTGAGCAGCAGTGCGCGGCGCAGCTGGGGGTCCTCGTCGCCGGCGCGGAGGCGGGCCAGCAGGGCGACCTGGAGGTAGGAGATCGGGTCGAGGTAGGAGTCCCGGACGGCCAGGGTGCGCTTGAGGACGGGCTGGGCGTCCAGCAGGTGGGCCTCGCCGGTCACCGCCAGCACCTCCGCTCGCGTCCGCTCGTGCTCGGTGCGGATGTCGTCGAAGAAGCGGTGCAGCCGGTGCGGCACCAGCGACCGGACGTAGTGGGCCGCGATGCCGAGGTCGGTCTTCGCCAGTGTCATTTCCACGTTGGAGATGAACGTGCGGAAGAAGTGCCAGTCCGCGTACATGTCGGTCAGCGCCGGGCCGAGACCGGCATCCCGGGCGGCGGCCAGCCCGGTGCCGACGCCGTACCAGCCGGGCACGATCTGCCGGGACTGCGTCCAGCCGAACACCCAGGGGATGGCCCGCAGCCCGGACAGCCCGGCGTCGCTGTCCGGCCGGCGGGAGGGGCGGGAGCCGATGTTGAGCTGGGCGAGCTGCTCGACCGGGGTGGAGGCGAAGTAGTACTCGGGCAGCTCGGGGTCTTCCACCAGCTGGCGGTACGCTGCGTGCGCCGCGCCGGAGACCTGCTCCATGCAGGCGTCCCACTCCGCCAGCTGCGCCCCCGGCTGGCGGGACTCCCGGTGCAGCACCGAGGCGCGCAGTACCGCCGCCACGGTCAGCTCCAGGTTCTCCCGGGCCAGCGCCGGCAGCAGGTACTTGTCGGAGATCACCTCGCCCTGCTCGGTCACCTTGATCGCGCCGTCCAGCGTCCCGTACGGCTGGGCCAGGATGGAGTCGTACGTTGGCCCGCCGCCGCGGCCGACCGTGCCGCCGCGACCGTGGAACAGCCGTAGCCGGACGCCGCGCTCCGCGGTCACGTCGCGTAGCCGGCGCTGCGCCTTGTGGATCTCCCACTGCGAGGTGGTGATGCCGGACTCCTTGTTCGAGTCGGAGTAGCCGAGCATCACCTCCTGCAGGCCGCCGCGGAGTTTGACCAGCGCGCGGTACGACGGGTCGTCCAGCAGGTCGCACAGCACCTCGCCGGCCCGGCGCAGCTCCTCGACGGTCTCCAGCAGCGGGACGAAGCCGACCCTGGCCAGCCCGGCGTGCACATCGACCAGGCCGGCCTCCCGGGCCAGCACGACGGCCGCCAGCACGTCGTCGGCGCCCCGGGTCATCGAGATGATGTAGCTCTCCGCCACCTCCGGGCCGAACCGGTCCAGCGCCGCATGCAGCGTGCTGAAGATCGCGAACGTGCGCGTGCCGTCGGCGTCGAGGTCGGGCTGCCCGGTGGTCAGCGGCCGGCGGCTGGCCAGCTCCCGGGACAGCACCGCCTGCCGGGTGACCCGGTCCAGGTCGGCGTAGCGAACGTCGGCCGGCCACCGGCCACCCAGCAGCCGCAGCTCACCCACCCGATCGACCAGCTGGCCGACCGCGTGGTGGTGCTTGTCCGCGTGCTCCCGGATATCCATTGTGGACAGATGCAGGCCGAACGCGGCTACCGTGCGCTCGATCGCGGCGAGCGTGCCGTCGGCCATCAGCTCGCCGCGGTGCGCCCGCAGGGAGTCCCGCATCAGCCGCAGGTCGGCGAGCAGGCCGGCGCTGCCGCAGTAGTCGTGACCGGGCCGGTGCGGCCCGCCCCCGGCCAGCCGGTCCCGGGTGTTGGCCAGTTTCGCCCGGATGCAGGTGGTCTTCAGCCGGTAGGGCTCGGCCGCGTTCATCCGGCCCAGCCGCTGGCCGACCTCGGGCATCGCCGCCAGGTCGGCGTCCACACTGGACTGCAGCTCGGCGGACACCCCGGCCAGCTCGACCGAGGCGGACAGCTCCTCCAGCAGCCCGTCCAGCACGGCGAGCAGGATCCGGATGGCGTGCCCGTGCTGCAGCAGCAGGACCTGCGTGGTCACCTCCGCCGTGACGTTCGGGTTGCCGTCCCGGTCGCCCCCGATCCAGGTGCCGAACACCAGCGGCCGGCTGCCCGCCGACGGCTCCGCGCCGCACTCGACCAGCTCCGCCGCCAGCAGGTCAAGCAGCTCCGGCACCGTGCCGACGAACATCTCGTCCAGGTAGAACGCGGCGTTGCGGGCCTCGTCCACCGGCGACGGGCGGTCCAGCCGCAGCTCATCCGTCTGCCAGATCAGGTCGATCACCTCGGCCAGCCGGCGGTCCTGCCGGCGGCGGGCCGCGGTGTCCGGCTCGGTGCCGGTGGCCAGCAGGTCGGCGACGGTGCGCAGCTTGGCCAGGACCGAGCGCCGGCTGGCCTCGGTCGGGTGCGCGGTGAACACCGGCCGCACCGACAGCTGCTCGACCGCCGCGGCCAGCCGCTCGGGCCCCACCGCGGCGGCCACGTCCCGCACCGCGCAGGCCAGCCAGCCGTCCTCGGCCGGCCGCTCCCGCAGCCGGCGCACCCGGTC
>JBKOWA010000608.1:0-3148 GCA_046724155.1 Actinomycetota bacterium | reverse complement strand
GGGCAACCGCGTCCAGGTAGCCGTCGGGATCGCCACCGGGGGCTAGCACCCGGGCCGTCCTGGGCACCCGTTCCGTCCTGCGCTCATGCTCTTCTCCGCAGCGATGGTAGGGGAACGCGGCGCAGGCTCCCGGCTCCCGGGCCCGCGCCGTGCTACGGCGTCGGAATGGTACCCAGCATGCCCACGACCGTATCGATCAGCTCGGTGGCCTCCTCCGCGTTGCTGCACGCGACCACCTCGCGGCCGGCACCGCCGAGCAGGCCGGTCAGGATGGCGGCCATCGCCCGGCTGACCGGGCGGTCGGCGGCACGCAGCAGTTTGCCGTTCTGCCGGACCCAGTCCTGGGTGCGGCGCCGGCGCAGCGACTCGAACCCCGGCGGCACATCCCCCTCGACGAACAGCCGGGCCAGCTCGCGCAGCTCCCAGCAACCCTGCAGGTAGGCCCGCGCGCCAGCGACGAACTGCGCCCCCGGGTCGGCCTCGCCGGCCCCCCGGGCGGTCGCCACCGCCGCCGCGGCCCGCCGGTTCAGCTCGTCGTCGAACTGGTCGTACAGTGCGACGAACAGCTCGTTCTTGCCGCCGAAGTGGTGGTACATGCTGCCGACGCTGGACCCGGCCCGGCGCACGATCTCGGCCACGCTGGCCTCGGCGAAGCCCTCCTCGCCGAACACCGCCCTGGCCGCGCTGAGGAACCCCTGGCGGGTCGCCGCGGACCGGCTCTGCTGCCGGGCCGGCCGGGCGGCGTCATTGCGGATCACGGCACCGACGATATGCGGTCGAGGCACTCAGACGCCCAGTTCGCGGGCGATCAGCATCCGCTGCACCTCCGAGGTGCCCTCGCCGATCTCGAGGACCTTGGCGTCGCGGTAGAACCGGGCCACCGGGTAGTCGTTCATGAACCCGTAGCCGCCGAAGATCTGGGTCGCGTCACGGGAGTTGTCCATCGCCGCGTTCGAGGCGAGCAGCTTGGCGACCGCGGACTCCCGCTTGAACGGCTCGTGGTGCAGCATCCTGGCGGCCGCGTGGTAGTACGCCAGCCGGGCGGCGTGCGCCCGAGCCTCCATGTCGGCGATCTTGAACCGGATGGCCTGGTACTCGCCGATCCGGTGCCCGAACGCCTCCCGCTCGTGCACGTACCGCAGGCACTCGTCGATGCAGCCCTGGGCCAGCCCGACGGACAGCGCCGCGATCGCGATCCGGCCCTCGTCCAGGGTCTGCAGGAACTGGGCGTACCCGCGGCCCCGCTCGCCGAGCAGGTTCTCCTCGGGCACCCGGCAGTCGGAGAACGCCAGCTCCCGGGTGTCCGACGCGCACCAGCCCACCTTGGAGTACTTGCGGGACACGGTGAACCCCGGGGTGCCGCTGGGCACGATGATCGCGGAGATCTCCTTCCTTCCAGCGACCGGATCCCCGGTCACCGCGGTGACCGTGACCAGGCCGGTGATGTCGGTGCCGGCGTTGGTGATGAACGCCTTGGTCCCGTTGATCACCCACTCGCCCTCCGCCAGCCGGGCGGTGGTGCGGGTGGCGCCGGCGTCCGAGCCGCCGCCGGGCTCGGTCAGCCCGAACGCGCCGAGCTGCTCGCCGGTGCACAGCTTGGGCAGCCACCGCCGCTTCTGCGCCGCGCTGCCGAACCGGTAGACCGGCATGGCGCCGAGCGATACCCCGGCCTCCAGGGTGATCGCCACCGAGGAGTCGACCCGGGCCAGCTCCTCCAGGGCCAGGCACAGCGCGAAGTAGTCGCCGCCCATGCCGCCGTACTCCTCCGGGAACGGCAGCCCGAACAGCCCCATCTTCCCCATCTGGCGGACGATCTCGTACGGGAACTCTTCCCGCTCGTACAGCTCGCCGATCACCGGCGCCACCTGCTCGCGGGCGAACTGGCGGACCGTCGAACGCAGCGCCTCGTACTCCTCGCCGAGCCGGTGGTCGAGCATCGCGGGTTACTCCTTCGAACGGTCCTGCGGGCCCGAGAGGGCCTGCACGGTGCGGGACGGGCTGGGCCGGCCCAGCCGGTCGGCCAGCCACCGGCTGGTGGCGGCCAGCCGGGGCAGGTCCACGCCAGTCTGGATGCCCAACCCGGACAGCTGCCAGACCAGGTCCTCGGTGGCCAGGTTCCCGGTGGCGCTGCGCGCGTAGGGGCAGCCGCCCAGGCCGCCGGCCGAGGCGTCCACCGTGGTCACCCCGTGCTGCAGGGCGGCCAGTGTGTTGGCCAGCGCCTGGCCGTAGGTGTCGTGGAAGTGCACGGCGACCGCGCCGACCGGCACGCCGGCCGCGTCGAGGGCGGCCAGCAGCGCGGCCACGTGGCCGGGGGTGCCGACCCCGATGGTGTCGCCCAGCGACAGCGCGGTGCAGCCGAGCTCGAGCAGCCGGGTGGCCACCCGGACCACCTGCCCGACCGGCACCGCGCCCTCCCAGGGGTCGCCGAAGCACATCGACAGGTACCCGCGCACGCCCAGCCCGGCGTCCCGGGCCCGGCCGACGACCGGCGCGAACATCGCCAGCGACTCGGCCACGGTGCGGTTGAGGTTGGCCTTGGCGAACGACTCGGTGACGCTGGCGAACACCGCGATATCGGTGACCCGGTGGGCCAGCGCCCGGTCCAGGCCGCGCTCGTTCGGGACCAGCACCGGGTACCGGACGCCGGGGCGCCGCTCCAGGCCGGCCATCAGCGCCTCGGCGTCGGCCAGCTGCGGCACCCACTTCGGGTGGACGAAGCTGGTCGCCTCCAGCGTGGTCAGCCCGGCACCGGCGAGCCGGTCGAGGAACTCCAGCTTGACCTCGACGGGCACGATCGTCTTCTCGTTCTGCAGCCCGTCACGCGGGCCGACCTCCCAGATCGTCACCCGTTCCGGCAACCCGTCCAGCGGGACCGTCATCGGCAGAGCCATGTGCCCTCGCTTCGCTCCGCGCGATCGGCGACGCTGCCGCCGCCCCAGGTCTTACCCGTGGTTGCGGAGGTGGCCGAGTTCTCGCTTCGCCCCGCGCCGCCGGCGACACTACCGCCGCCCGCTGCCGCCTGGGCTGTCATCTCGGCTCGGCTCCACCCTCGGGCGTCACCACGGCGAGCACCTCGTCCACCTTGACCGGCGCGCCGGGCCGGGCCGGCAGCTCGGTGACCACCCCGGCGACCGGCGCGGTCAGCGTG
>JBKOWA010000296.1:0-3633 GCA_046724155.1 Actinomycetota bacterium | reverse complement strand
ACGCCTCACCGCGCGGGGCGCTGGCGTTCGCGCTCTGGGAGCCGCCGCTGCTGGCCGGGCTGACCGGGGAGAACGGCGCGCCCGTGCGGCGGTCCGCGGGAGCCGAGGCGGCCCGGCTGCTGGCCGACCTGGTGGTCGAGGGGGCGCGCACCATCGCGTTCGTGCGGTCCCGGCGGGGCGCCGAGGTGGTGGCCCTGTCCGCCCGCCGAGCGCTGGCCGAGAGCGCGCCGGAGCTGGCCGGTCGGGTGGCGGCGTACCGGGCGGGGTACCTGCCCGAGGAGCGGCGCGCCCTGGAGGCGCGGCTGGATGACGGCTCGCTGCTCGGCGTGGCCGCGACCAACGCGTTGGAGCTCGGCATCGACATCGCCGGGCTGGACGCGGTGGTGCTGTGCGGCTACCCGGGGACCATCGCCTCGCTGTGGCAGCAGGCGGGGCGGGCCGGCCGGGAGCGGCAGGACGCGCTGGCGATCTTCGTTGCCCGCGACGACCCCCTGGACACCTACCTCGCCCACCATCCGGCAGCGGTGTTCGGGCGGCCGGTCGAGGCGACCGTGCTGGATCCGGAGAACCCGCACGTCCTCGGGCCGCAGCTGTGCTGCGCCGCCGCCGAGCTGCCACTCACCGAGGACGACCTGCCGCTGTTCGGCGCGCAGGCGGCGCGGGCGCTGCTGCCGGACCTGGTGCGCCGTGGCCTGCTCCGGCACCGGCCGACCGGCTGGTACTGGACCTCCCGGCAGCGGCCCGCGGTGGACATCCGGGGCACCGGCGGCGAGCCGGTGCAGGTGGTCGAGGCGGCCACCGGCCGGCTGCTCGGCACGGTGGACCAGTGGGCCTCGCACGCCATGGTCCACACCGGCGCGGTGTACCTGCACCAGGGCGTCTCCTACATCGTCGACGACCTCGACGTGGCGGACGGCGTCGCGTGCGTGCACGCCGAGGAACCGGACTGGACCACCTCGGCCCGTGACGTCACAGACATCCGCATCGAGACCACCGTGCGGCGCCGGCAACTCGGCCGGATCGCCCTGCACTACGGCACCGTCGGGGTCACCAACCAGGTCGTCTCCTACGTCCGCCGCCGCATCGCCACCGGGGAGATCCTGGCAGAGGTGCCGCTGGACCTCCCGCCGCGTAACCTGCGCACCGCCGCGGTCTGGTACACCGTCGACGATGAGGGGCTGGCGGCGGCGCGGCTGAACTGGCCGGACATCCCCGGCGCCGCACACGCGGCCGAGCATGCCGCCATCGGGCTGCTCCCCCTGTTCGCGACCTGCGACCGCTGGGACATCGGCGGCGTGTCCACCGCGCTGCACGAGGACACCGGGCAGTGCACCGTGTTCGTGTACGACGGGCACCCGGGCGGCGCGGGCTTCGCCGCCCGGGGCTACGACGTCGCGGCATCCTGGCTGCAGGCCACCCGGGAAGCGATCGCGGCGTGCGAGTGCGAGTCCGGCTGCCCGTCGTGCGTGCAGTCGCCCAAATGTGGCAACGGCAACGAGCCGCTTGACAAGGCGGGCGCCGTTCGACTGCTGGACGTCGTGCTGGCGGCGCTCGAACCACCTGCCACGGCGGCTCGGTGAGCCCTCCCGCTCGCGATAGATTTCGCGTTGGGCGTGCCGGGTATGACCTCGGTAGCGGCGCGTCACCACTGCGCCCGTGCTGAGGAGGAATCGACGATGGTCGTCTTGGGTCTGCTGCTCCTCGTCGGAGCCGGAGTGTTCGCCGCCGCCGTCATCACGAGCAACACCGGCGCCGTGGGCGCCGACCTGTGGGGGCTGCATATCTCGAACCTCTCGCTCGGCGCCTTCTACGTCGCGGGCCTGGTCACCGGTTTCGCGGCGCTGCTGGGTCTGGTCGTGCTGTTCGCCGGCATGCGGCGCACCCGGCGGCTCCGCCACGAGCGCAAGACACTGGCGCGGGAGAACGCCCGGCTCTCCCAGCATGTCGGCACCGGACCCCAGGATGTCGGCACCGGGCCCCAGCCGGAGGCTGCCGGTTGGCCGGGCGGGCCGGCCGCGCCCGCCAGCCCACCAGCGCCCAGTTACGACCGGTCGGCGATCGAGGCCGAGGCGGAACGCAACCGGGCGGCCGATGAGGACTACGCGACGGCAAGGTCGGACGCGGCAAGGTCGGACGCGGCAAGGTCGGACGCGGCAAGGTCGGACACCGCCACGCCGGTGGACGTGCCCCCCAGCCGCCCGCAGCCGTAGCACTCCGGCCCGCTACCGGTCGCTACGGCCGGCGGCTGCCGTGAGCGGCGGCCCGAGCACGCTCCGCACCGGCCCGGCTCGGGCCCGGGCATGCACCCGGTAGCTGCCGAGCCGACCGAGGGTGAGCGCAGCCTCCGCGTCCACCTCGACGTAGGGGTCGGTGAGCAGGCACCCGACAAGGGTCGCCCCGTTCGCGCGAGCCACCTGCGCGGCCGTCGCGCAGGGTGCCGCCGAGCCGCCAACCACCCGGGGGCCGCCAACCACCCGGGGGCCGCCAACCACCCGGGGGCCGCCAACCACCCGGGGGCCGCCAACCACCCGGGGGCCGCCAACCACCCAGGGGCCGCCAACCACCGGGGGACCGCCGACCAGCCGGGAACCGCCTGTCTGGGGACCGTCGACCAGCCGGTTCGCCGCGGCCAGCGCCGCCAGGTCAGCGGCCGCCTCGACGCGGTGCCGGACGACCGCGGTCGCGCCACGGCCTACGCCCGCCACGCCGGCCAGCGCCACCAGGCCGGCCAGCCCGAGCAGCCACACCGACCCGCTCCCCCGCTCGGACTGCTCGGACCGCTCGCATCGGGCGGTTAGCCGGGCCAGCCGGAAGCCGGCTCGCGCAGGCCGACCGCCCGGCCGGTCACCGCCACGTCGGGCAGCAGCCCGCCGAGCAGGTGCACCGTGGCCCGCACGGTCACCGTCACCCGCTCGCCATCGCTGGTCACCACGGCGCTGCCGCCGGCCGGGGCGGCCTGGGCCGCCAGCTCCCGGACCACGGCGTCCGGCTCGGACCTGACCACTGCCCTGGCTGCCTCCCGAGCCGCATCCAGGCACCGGAGCTGAGCCGTCACCACTGTCACCGCGCCAATGGCGACCGAGACGATGAGCATCAGGGCCGGCAGCGCCACCGCCACCTCGGCGGTGACCGACCCCCGGTCGGGTCCGTGGTCGCGCCGCACCTCCCCGCCTCACAGGTGCACCTGGAGCGCGGATGTCACTATTTTGGACAGCGCCTGCAGGACTGCGCTGCTCGTGACGATCTTGTACAGCGTCACCGCGAACGCGACCGCCGCCACGGTCCCGACGGCGTACTCGGCGGTCGTCATACCGGCGTCGTCGTGGTGCAGCCGGCGGATGAGGCTCCGCATGTGATCTCCTTCTGGTGGTGGACCGGCGTTCGACGGCCGGTGCCAGCGGTCAGGGCAGGACAACTCAGGGCTGAACAGTCAGGGCTGAACAGTCAGGGCAGGACACTGGTTGCGATCCCGACGATGACCGGGACCACGCCGAGGCAGATGAACGCGGGCAGGAAGCACAGCCCGAGCGGCGCCATGGCCACGATGCCGGCGCGCCGGGCGGTCGCGTCGGCCCGCAGCGCGGCATCGGCGCGCAGCTCGGCGGCGAGCACGCCGAACGACCCGGCCAGGGC
>JBKOWA010000069.1:0-3747 GCA_046724155.1 Actinomycetota bacterium | reverse complement strand
TCCGCGATCTGCTGGCGGCGGCGACCGTTGTAGTCCGTCCCGTGCCGCATCAGCGGCCGGCGGACCGGGCTGGTCGGATCCGACAGCCAGTGCCGCGTACCGTGCCAGCGATCAGAGATCGCGACATCGTAGGCATTACGCAGAGCGATCTCCAGGTGCCCCAGGTCCAGCCCGAACGCCTGCGCGGTCACCGCGTTCCACTGATACAACGCGACTGCCCTTCGACGCTCACCGTCACAGGCCCGCAGGTACACCCCGAACCGCGGCCCGCTGAGCCAACGTTCGACCCAGTGCCCGTCCTCGGGCAGTGGGCCCACCGTCATCTGCTGTCCTCCACAACTGCAAGCGGCTATCCTTGCTACCGAACGCCCCGGAACGATCCATGGCCACCGGCCACATCGCCGGGGCTACGTCTTTCTTGGCTGGCGGTTGCCCGGTAGCGGCGTCAACGTAGCGCGACCGCCATCGAGATCCCGTCGGCCACGCCGGAGTGCGACCGCGAGTACCTCGTACGACGAGGCGACCCCGGAGCCACCCCGGAGCCTCACCTACCTACGAGGCCACCGACCGGAATGCCGTGGTTCGTCGCCTTGTTCTTTGCTGATCCGCGGCCCTCGCCGCGTTGGACGACGCACTGCCCCACATCGCTGACGCGTAGCCGCGATGGGCCAGTCGGGTACCGGGTCGCCCGGCCTCAGGCTTGCCGGGCGGCCCGAGGTGAGCGAAGGTTACCGAAGATCCACGCGCGGCGATCGGAGTGAGCCATGCGGGACCGGGCGGGCAGGCGGCGGGTCCCGAGCGGCCTGGCTGGCGCAGACGACACAGGCAGCGCGGGCGACACGGGCAGCGCAGGCGGCGTACCCCGCGGGGGTGGGGGCACCGACGGGCCGGTGGCCGATGCGCTGCTGCGGGCCGGGCGGTTCTTCACCCGGCGGGAGGTATCGCCCGACCTGCGCGCGGTGTACCGGCGCGGCGGCCGGGAGGGCGACGCGTTCTACCGGGACCGGTGGAGCCACGACAAGGTGGTCCGCTCCACCCACGGGGTGAACTGCACCGGCTCGTGCTCCTGGAAGGTCTACGTCAAGGACGGGATCATCACCTGGGAGAGCCAGCAGACCGACTACCCCTCGGTCGGCCCGGACAGCCCGGAGTACGAGCCGCGCGGCTGCCCCCGCGGCGCCGCGTTCTCCTGGTACACCTACTCCCCCACCCGGGTGCGCTACCCGTACGCCCGCGGCGTGCTGCTGGAGCTGTACCGGGAGGCCAAGGCCCGGCTGGGCGACCCGGTGCTGGCCTGGGCCGACGTGGTGGGCGACCCGGAGCGCCGGCGCCGCTACCAGCAGGCCCGCGGCAAGGGCGGCCACGTGCGGGTGTCCTGGGACGAGGCGGTGGAGATCGTGGCCGCCGCGCACGTGCACACCATCAGGACCTGGGGGCCGGACCGGATCGCCGGGTTCTCCCCCATCCCGGCCATGTCGATGGTCTCGCACGCGGTCGGCTCCCGGTTCATCGAGCTGGTCGGCGGCTGCATGACGTCGTTCTACGACTGGTACGCCGACCTGCCGGCGGCCTCGCCGCAGGTGTTCGGCGACCAGACCGACGTGCCGGAGTCCGGCGACTGGTGGAACGCCGCGTACCTGGTCATGTGGGGATCCAACGTGCCGGTCACCCGCACCCCGGACGCGCACTGGATGGCCGAGGCGCGGTACCGCGGGCAGAAGGTGGTGGTGGTCTCCCCCGACTACGCCGACAACACCAAGTTCGCCGACACCTGGCTGCCGGCCCAGCCGGGCACCGACGGCGCGCTGGCCATGGCCATGGGGCACGTGATCCTGACCGAGTGCTTCGTCCGCCGCCGGGTGCCATTCTTCGTCGACTACGTCCGGCAGTACACCGACCTGCCGTTCCTGGTCACCCTGGACGAGGCCGGTCCAGAGCACGGCGGCGGCCTCGTTCCCGGCCGGTTCCTGCGCGCCGCCGACCTGGCCGGCACCAGCGGCACCGCCGACACCACCCGAGCCGCCGCAGCCACCGGAACCACCGAGAACGCGGGAAGCGCGGAGGCCGGCCGGGAGGGCGCGGACTGGCGGACCGTGCTCATCGACGGCCGGACCGGGGAGCCAGTGGTGCCGAACGGCACCCTCGGCGACCGGTGGACCGAGTCCGGGCTCGGCCGGTGGAACCTCGACCTGGGCAGGATCAGCCCGCAGCTCACCCTGCTCGGCGACATCAGAGGGGGCCGCGCCGAGCCGGTCGAGGTGCTGCTGCCCCGGTTCGACACCATGCCTGGCGCCCACGACGGTCCCGCCGGCGGCTCCGACAGCGGGGGCTCCATCGGCGGCCCCGGTAACCCTGACGACCGGGTGCTGCGCCGTGGGGTGCCGGCCCGGCGGGTGGCCGGCCGGCTGGTCACCACCGTCTTCGACCTGATGCTGGCCCAGTACGGCGTGCGCCGGGACGGGCTGCCCGGGGAATGGCCGGCCGGCTACGACGACCCGACGCAGCCGTACACCCCGGCCTGGCAGGAGCCGCTGACCTCGGTGCCGGCCGGCACCGCGATCCGGGTGGCCCGCGAGCTGGCGCACAGCTCGGAACGCTCCGGCGGCCGGACGATGATCATCATGGGCGCCGGGATCTGCCACTGGTTCCACGGCGACGCCACCTACCGGGCCATCCTCACGCTGCTGGTCCTGACCGGCGCGATGGGCCGCAACGGCGGCGGCTGGGCGCACTACGTCGGGCAGGAGAAGTGCCGGCCGGTCACCGGCTGGGCCACCCTGGCGATGGCCACCGACTGGCAGCGGCCGCCGCGGCAGGCGATCGGCACCGGCTACTGGTACCTGCACACCGACCAGTGGCGGTACGACGGCTACCGGGCCGACGCGCTGGCCTCCCCGCTGGCCCGGGGCGAGCTGGCCGGCCGGCACACCGCCGACCTGCTGGCGCTGTCCGCCCGGCTGGGCTGGATGCCGTCCTACCCGCAGTTCGACCGCAACCCGCTGGAGCTGGCCGGCGAGGCGGCGGCGGCCGGTCAGGACGTGCCGGCGTACGTCGCCGGCCAGCTGGCGGCCGGCGAGCTGCGGTTCGCCGCCGAGGACCCGGACGCGCCGGAGAACTGGCCACGCTGCCTGACCGTCTGGCGGGCCAACCTGCTCGGCTCGTCCAGCAAGGGCAACGAGTACTTCCTGAAGCACCTGCTCGGCACGCACGCCAGCCTGCGCGCCGCGCAGACCCCGGCGGACCGCCGCCCGGTCGACGTGGCCTGGCGGGAGCCGGCGCCCGAGGGCAAGCTCGACCTGCTGCTGGCGCTGGACTTCCGGATGACCAGCTCCACCCTGCTGGCCGACGTGGTGCTGCCGGCCGCGACCTGGTACGAGAAGCACGACCTGTCCTCCACGGACATGCACCCGTTCGTGCACGCGTTCACCCCGGCCATCGACCCGCCGTGGCAGGCCCGCTCGGACTTCGCCGCGTTCACCGCGATCGCCCGGCGGTTCAGCGAGCTGGCCCGCGAGCACCTCGGGGTGCGCCGGGACGTGGTGGCCAGCCCGCTGCAGCACGACACCCCCGGGGAGACCGCCCAGCCGGCCGGCGCGGCCCGGGACTGGCGGGCCGGCGCGGCCGACCCGGTGCCCGGCCGGACCATGCCGTCGTTCCCCGTGGTCGAGCGCGACTACGGCGCCGTCGCGGTCTCGCTGGCCAGCGGCGGGCCGGGGGCCGGGCGGCGGGGGCTGACGACCTAGGGCG
>JBKOWA010000300.1:0-1720 GCA_046724155.1 Actinomycetota bacterium | reverse complement strand
GGGCCGGAGCGCCGCGGCCGCGGTGGCCACCGTCGGGTCCGGCCCGGTCCGCGTCCTGCCGGCAACCCGGATGAGCAGCGGGGCCGGGGCGAACGCGAGGTACGCGACGGTCACCACCCGGCCCCGGGGATCCCGGTCCGGGGAGCCGTAGGTGGCCAGCTGCTCCAGGTGCGCGGCCAGCTGGTCCACGCCCGCCTCCTCGGCCAGTTCCCGGGCGGCCGCCGCGGCCAGGTCCTCGCCGTCCTGCACGAAGCCGCCGGGCAACGCCCAGCGGCCGCGGTCCGGATCGTCGGCGCGCCGGACGAGCAGCACCGCGAGCCGGTCGTCCCGCACGGTGAGCGCCACCACGTCCACCGTGACCGCCACCGAGAACGGTGACCCGACCCGCTCACTCATCGAGGTCTGTCCGGGGTGGACGGTCACCGGCCCGGGGCGCCGGCCACGAACACGTGCTCGGCCACGTGCCGTTCCAGCTCTGCAGCCTCGCCGTCCGGCGTCCGGGTGCGCAGCCCGGACGGGCAGCCGGACAGCTCCAGCCGCTGGCCGGGCCGGACGCCGGCCAGCTTGAGGCGGTGCATCACGTCCACGTCGGGCTGCAGCTGCTCGCTGATCCGCCGTACCACGACCGTGCCGGCGCCGTCGTCGAACGCCTGCTGCATGGTGACCAGCGCCGGCTCCGCGGCCGGCTCGACCGCGCCCAGCTCGGCCAGGCCGGGGATCGGGTTGCCGTGCGGGCAGTGCGTCGGGTTGGCGAGCAGCCGGACGAGCCGGCGCTCGACCGCCTCGCTCATCACGTGCTCCCACCGGCAGGCCTCGACGTGCACGTCCTCCCAGTCCAGCCCGATCACCTCCACCAGCAGGCACTCGGCCAGCCGGTGCTTGCGCATCACCGCGATCGCCTGCTTCCGCCCGGTGTCGGTGAGTTCCAGGTGCCGGTCGCCCTGCACGGTGAGCAGCCCGTCGCGCTCAATCCGGGCCACGGTCTGGCTCACGGTGGGACCGCTCTGCCGCAGCCGCTCCGCGATCCGGGCACGCAGCGGGACGATGCCCTCCTCTTCCAGCTCGTACACCGTGCGCAGGTACATCTCGGTGGTGTCGATCAGGTCGCTGTGGTGGCTCACTATGCCTCCCGTCCGACCTGATGCTACGACGCCGGCGGTCGCCTCCGGGGACCCCGACGGGGCGCCTCGGGGTCGCCGCGGCACCGAGGTCCCCGCATTACAACAGGTACCCGGCCCGGCCTTTAGTAGGTGTAGTGCGGCATCATTTCCTCCAGCAGCCGGGTGGCGAGCTGGATGCCGTTGATCTGGCTGCTGCCGGAGAACCCGACATAGCAGGTCATGATTCCGTGGTCTTCGGGGTTCAGCGACCGGCTGACCACGATGTAGTGGTCACGCTGCGCAAGGTATGCGGGCCGCCCGGCGATCGTCACGGAGCGCCCTGCCCCCTGGTGCTTCTCGTCGTTCAGGCTCAACGCCGCGTAGGCGTGGAACGACAGGAATGACCCGTCCGCGGCGGCGACCTTGCAGCCGTCCAGCTCGGTGTCGATGTCGGCGTCCGGTCCGAACTGCTGCGCCAGCTCGTGGCGGTCAAGCACGTCGCAGGGCGAGTCCGGAACCTCCGGGTCCGGGTTGGCGCCGCCGTTGCCCGAGGGCAGCGGCAGGCTCGGCAGGCCCGGGCCGGGTGCCCGCGTGCTCGCGGCCCCGCTGGACGCCGCCGG
>JBKOWA010000380.1:0-7453 GCA_046724155.1 Actinomycetota bacterium | reverse complement strand
GGCACGCGGCAGGCTGGCCCGGTGGCGGACGGCCACCGCGCGGGACAGCGGGCCGGACGCCACCGCCACCCTGGCCGAGGTGCGGGCCTGCCTCGCCGACGACCTGGACACCCCGGGCGCGCTGTCCGCCGTGGACCGGTGGGCGGCCGAGTCGGTCACCCGCGGCGGCCGGCACCCCGATGCCCCCGCCCTGGTACGGGACCTGGCGGCGGCGCTGCTCGGCGTCCGGCTCTGACCCGCCGGTGCGGGCCGGCCGAAGGGTGCGACCCGCCGACGGGGGCGGGCCACGGGTCAGATGCCGGTGGGCCCCGAGCCCGGGCCGGACTGCCGGCGGCGCCGCAGGTACCGCTCGAACTCCCGGGCGATCGACTCGCCGCTGATCTGCGCCGGGTCGACCTCGTCGGCCTGCCGCTCCTCCAGCGCCCGCACGTAGTCCCGCACGTCGGAGTCCTCGCGGGTCATCTGGTCCACCAGGCCCTGCCACTGGTCGGCCTGCTCCGGCAGGTTCCCCAGCGGCACCGGCAGGTCCAGCACCTCCTCGACGCGGTGCAGCAGCGCCAGGGTGGCCTTCGGGCTCGGCGCCTGCGACACGTAGTGCGGCACCGCGGCCCAGAACGAGATCGCCGGCATCCCGGCCTGCACGCAGGCGTCCTGCATCACCCCGACGATCCCGGTCGGCCCCTCGTACCGGGACCGCTCCAACCCGAACCGGGTGGCCGAGGCGGAGTCGTACGCGGTGCCGGTGACCGGGACCGGCCTGGTGTGCGGGGTGTCGGCCAGCAGCGCGCCGAGCAGCACCACCAGCTCCACCCCGAGCTCGCGGGCCACGTCCAGCACCTCGCCGGTGAACCCGCGCCAGCGCATGTTTGGCTCGATGCCGCGCAGCAGCACGATGTCCCGCTGCGCCTTCGGCGGCCGGCACACCGAGAACCGGCTGGTCGGCCACTCCAGCCGGCGGGTCACCCCGTCGACCAGCGTCACGGTCGGCCGCGTCACCTGGAAGTCGTAGTAGTCGTCGGGGTCCAACGCGAGCAGCGGCCGGGCGTCCCAGATCAGCTCCAGGTGCTCGACCGCAGCGGTGGCGGCGTCGCCCGCGTCGTTCCAGCCCTCGAACGCACCGATCAGCACCGGGTCGATCAACTCGGGCAGCTCGTCGAAGTCGGTCATCCCTCGAACCCGTCGGCGGCGTGCCGGACCGGCCGCCCCGCAGACCGCGCTACCGCGGTGTAGCGACGGGTTGCCCTGCCGACCTCTGCACTCACCGTACCCATCCATCCAGCCTACGTCCCCCGCCCTGGCCGCCACATGGCGGATCGCCCTACCGGCGTCGCCCGAGCAGACTTCGAGCGTCCCGTCGGTAGGCTGGTGCCCATGCCGGAGCCTGCTCACGACTCGCCCCTGCTCGCCGCGCTCGCCGAGCGCGTGATCGTAGCGGATGGCGCGATGGGCACGATGATTCAGGCCCACGATCTCCCGCTGGACGACTTCGAGGGGCACGAGGGATGCAACGAGATCCTCAACGTGACCCGACCGGACGTCATCCAGGACATCCACGCTGCCTACTTCGCGGCCGGCTCGGACGCGGTGGAGACCAACACCTTCGGAGCCAACCTCGCCAATCTCGGCGAGTACGGGATCCAGCACCGGATCGAGGAGCTTGCCGCGGCCGGGGCCCGGCTGGCCGCCGAGGTGGCCCGCGACTTCGCCGCCGACGGCCGCCACCGGTTCGTCATCGGCTCGGTCGGCCCCGGCACCAAGCTGCCCAGCCTCGGGCATGCTCCGTACGCGGTGCTCCGGGACGCCTACCAGGCGGAGGCCGCCGGGCTGATCGCCGGCGGGGCGGACGCGGTGCTGGTGGAGACCAGCCAGGACCTGCTGCAGACCAAGGCGGCGATCGTCGGAGCCAAGCGGGCCCGCGCGGTGGCCGACCGGTGGGTGCCCATCTTCGCCCAGGTCACCGTGGAGACCACCGGCACCATGCTGCTCGGCTCCGAGATCGGCGCGGCGCTGACCGCGCTCGAGCCGCTCGGCATCGACCTGATCGGGCTGAACTGCGCGACCGGGCCGGCCGAGATGAGCGAGCACCTGCGCTACCTGTCGCGGCACGCCCGGGTCGGCCTGTCCGTGATGCCGAACGCCGGGCTGCCGGTGCTCGGGCCGGACGGCGCCACCTACCCGCTGACCCCCGACGAGCTGGCCGGGGCGCTGGCCGGCTTCGTCGCCGACTACGGCGTGCAGCTGGTCGGGGGCTGCTGCGGCACCACGCCGGAGCACATCGGCCGGGTGGTGCAGCAGGTCCGCGACCTGGCCGCGGCCGACCGCCGCCCGCGCTCCGAGCCGGCCGCGGCGAGCCTCTACCAGAGCGTGCCGTTCCGGCAGGACACCAGCGTGCTGATGATCGGCGAGCGGACCAACGCCAACGGCTCCAAGGCGTTCCGCGAGGCGATGCTGGCCGGCCGCTGGGAGGACTGCGTGGAGATCGCCCGGGCGCAGACCCGGGACGGCTCGCACGTGCTCGACGTGTGCGTGGACTACGTCGGCCGGGACGGCGTGCTGGACATGCGGGAGATCGCCGGCCGGTACGCGACCGCGTCCACCCTGCCGCTGATGCTGGACTCCACCGAGCCCGCCGTGCTGGCGGCCGGCCTGGAGATGCTCGGCGGCCGGTGCGTGGTCAACTCGGTCAACTTCGAGGACGGCGAGGGGCCGGAGAGCCGGTTCGGCCGGATCATGCCGCTGGTGCGCGAGCACGGCGCGGCGGTGGTCGCGCTGACCATCGACGAGGAGGGGCAGGCCCGCACCGCGGCGACGAAGGCGGCCATCGCCGACCGGCTGATCCGCACCCTGACCGACGAGTGGGGGCTGCGGGAGTCCGACATCCTGGTGGACTGCCTCACCTTCACCCTGGCCACCGGGCAGGAGGAGAGCCGGCGGGACGGCATCGAGACCATCGAGGGCATCCGGCTGGTCAAGGCCGCCCACCCCGAGGTGCAGACCACGCTGGGCCTGTCCAACATCTCCTTCGGCCTCAACCCGGCCGCCCGGCAGGTGCTGAACTCGGTCTTCCTGCACGAGTGCGTGCGCGCCGGGCTGGACTCCGCGATCGTGCACGCCTCGAAGATCCTGCCGATGAGCCGGATCCCGGACGAGCAGCGCGAGGTGGCGCTGGACCTGGTGTACGACCGGCGGCGAGCCGCCAAGGGCGCCGCGGGCGAAGCGGAAGGTGCAGCCTACGACCCGCTGACCCGGTTCATGGAGCTGTTCGAGGGCGTCTCGACGCAGTCCTCGCGCGCCTCCCGGGCCCAGGAGCTGGCCGCGCTGCCACTGTCGGAACGGCTGAAGCGGCGGATCATCGACGGCGAGCGCAACGGCCTGGAGGCGGACCTGGACGAGGCGCTGCAGACCCGGGCCGCACTGGAGATCATCAACGACACCCTGCTGGCGGGGATGAAGGTCGTCGGTGACCTGTTCGGGTCGGGCGAGATGCAGCTGCCGTTCGTGCTGCAGTCGGCCGAGGTGATGAAGACCGCGGTGGCCCACCTGGAACCGCACATGGAGCGGTCCGATGCCGCCGGCAAGGGCCGGATCGTGCTGGCCACGGTCAAGGGCGACGTGCACGACATCGGCAAGAACCTGGTGGACATCATCCTGTCCAACAACGGCTACGACGTGGTCAACATCGGCATCAAGCAGCCGATCACCGCCATCCTCGACGCCGCCGACGAGTCCGCAGCGGACGTGATCGGCATGTCCGGGCTGCTGGTCAAGTCGACGGTGATCATGAAGGAGAACCTCGAGGAGATGAACTCCCGGGGGGTCGGCCACTACCCGGTGCTCCTCGGCGGTGCCGCGCTGACCCGGGCCTACGTGGAGAACGACCTGTCGCAGATCTACACCGGCGACGTCTTCTACGCCCGGGACGCGTTCGAGGGCCTGCGGCTGATGGACCGGCTGATGGCGGCCAAGCGCGGCGAGCTGCCGGCCGGCGAGGTGTTGGCCGAGCAGCAGAAGGTGGCCGAGCGGCGGGCCCGCCACGAGCGCTCGCGCGCCGTCGCGGCCGCCCGCAAGGCGAGCGAGGCCAGCGAGCTGCCCGCGGAGCGGGTGGCCCGCTCCGACGTGGCCACCGACAACCCGGTGCCCGGCACGCCGTTCCTGGGCTCCCGGGTGGTCAGGGGTATCCCGCTGGCCGACTACGCCACCATGCTGGACGAGCGCGCCACGTTCATGGGCCAGTGGGGCCTGTGCGGCGCCCGCGGCGGCAAGGGCCCCTCCTACGAGGAGCTGGTGGACACCGAGGGCCGGCCTCGGCTGCGGTACTGGCTGGACCGGCTGCAGACCGAGGGCGTGCTCGAGGCCGCGGTGGTGTACGGGTACTTCCCGTGCCAGTCCAAGGGCGACGACCTGGTCGTGCTGAACGAGGACGGCACCGAGCGGGTCCGGTTCAGCTTCCCGCGGCAGAAGCGCGACCGGCACCTGTGCCTGGCCGACTTCTTCCGCAGCGTGGACTCCGGCGAGACCGACATCGTCGCGCTCCAGGTCGCCACCATGGGCAACCGGATCAGCCAGTTCGCGCAGGGCCTGTTCGAGGCCGACAGCTACCGCGACTACCTCGAGGTGCACGGGCTGTCGGTGCAGCTGACCGAGGCGCTGGCGGAGTACTGGCACCGGCGGGTGCGGCAGGAGCTGCGGTTCCCCGACGGCACCAGCGCGGCCAGCGACGACCCGGACTCGCTGGACGACTTCTTCCGGCTGGGGTACCGCGGCGCCCGCTACTCCTTCGGCTACCCTGCCTGCCCCAACCTGGAGGACCAGCAGCAGCTGTTCGTGCTGCTCGATCCGGACCGGATCGGGGTCCGGCTGTCCGAGGAGTTCCAGCTCCACCCCGAGCAGTCCACCTCGGCCGTCGTGGTGCACCACCCCGAGGCGAAGTACTTCGCGGTCTGACGCCCGGCCGGCTGACCCCGCCGGGCCGCGGTCTTAGCCTTAGCAGGGGGAGACCGACACCGAGACCGAGCCCGGGCCGACGTGCACCCCGATGACCGAGCTGATCTCGGACAGGTAGAAGGCCCGCGGGTACGGGATGCTGGCCCGTAGCCGGGTGACCAACCGCATCGCCGGTCCGGGGGCGTCGAAGTGCTCGACCGCCACATCGACGAGCTGCCGCCCGGCGTGGACCCGGGCCAGGTCGGCGAGCCGGGCAATCGCCCGGTCGTCGCCCCGGATCCGCTCCAGCGGCGCCACCGCACCGTCCCTGATCTCCAGCAGCGGCTTGATGCCGAGCGCGGTGCCCAGCCAGGCCCGGGCGGCACCGATCCGACCGCCGCGGCGCAGGTACTCCAGGGTCTCCACATACATCAGCTCGCGCTGCCGGCGGAGCCGATGCTGGACGACGCCCAGCACCCCGGCCGCGTCGGCCCCGCGGTCCGCGGTCTCGGCGGCGGCCAGCACCGCGAAGCCGAGGCTCATCCCGAGGCTCGCGGAGTCGACCACGTGAACCGGCACCCGGACCTGGGCGGCCGCGCCGCGGGCCAGCTCGCAGGTCGCCGACAGCTGCCCGGACAGGTGCACCGAGACGATCTCCTGCGCACCGCCCGCGATCGCGTCCTGGTACGCCCAGAAGAACGCCGGGGCCTGCGGTGGCGCAGTGCGCACGTCGGCACCGGCACGCAGCGCGGCGGCGAGCTGGGCCGGCGGGAGGTCCTCCTCATCGCCGACCTGCTGGTCGATGGACAGCTGCTGGGGTACCACGATGACCCCGGCTCGCGCCGCCACGTCGGATGGCAACGAGGCGGTGGAGTCGGTGACGATCGCTACTCGCCGGTACACAACCGCCGAGGGTAAGGCATCGCGGTGAGCCTGTTGGCAATCCCTCGGTGGATGCACCCGGTGATCCAGGCGGCGATCCGGCAAGGCGGAGGAGGAGCCGATACCGTTGTTGTATCGGCGACGACGACGTCTTTGCGGGGTCCCCGCGGAAACGCGGAGCTTGCGGAGCGTTTTCGTGGGGTGCGAACGCCGCCGGTCGTCGTCTGGGCGCCGGGGGCGCCGCCAGCAGGGGTTGCCAACAGGCTCTGCGGTCAGGCCGGGGCGTCCCCCGGATCCGCGGCCGGCGGGTAGGGCGGCGGGGTGCCGCCGAACGCCGGGCACAGCGCCTGGTGGTCGCACCAGGCACAGAGCCGGCTCGGGCTCGGCCGGAAGTCTCCGGTCTGCCGGGCCTTGCTGATCGCCGCCCAGATCGCGTGCAGCGTCCGCTCGAACCGGCGCAGCTCCTCGGCGTCCGGGGCGTAGCTGAGGGCCTCCCGGTCGCGCAGGTACAGCAGCCGCAGCTGGCGCGGCACCGCGCCGCGGGTGCGCCACAGCACCAGCGCGTAGAACTTCATCTGGAACAGCGCCTTCGCCTCGAACGCCTCCCGCGGCGCGCTGCCGGTCTTGTAGTCCACCACCCGCAGGTCGCCGCTCGGTGCCACATCCAGCCGGTCGACGTAGCCGCGTAGCCGCAGCCCGCCGTCCAGCACCACCTCGACCAGCTCCTCCCGGGCGGCCGGCTCGATCCGGGTCGGGTCCTCCAGGGCGAAGTAGCTGGCCAGCAGCTCGCGCGCGGACTCCAGCCAGCCGGCGAGCGCCGACCCGTCGGTGTCGCCGGCGAACAGCTCCACGCCCGGCCGGGCCGCCTCGCGCAGCTGCCGCCACACCGGCTCCACCAGGCCCGCGGCCGCGGCGTAGGTCCGCCCGGCCCGCGGCAGCCCGAACAAGCGCTCCAGCACCGCGTGCACCAGCGTGCCGCGCAGCGCGTCGAGGGTCGGGCGCTCGGGCAGCCTGTCCACCGCCCGGAACCGGTAGAGCAGGGGGCAGGTCTTGAAGTCGGCGGCGCGGGACGGCGACAGCGAACCCACCACGGGCATCGGCAGATCAACCGAGGTGGTCGTCATGGGCTGAGCCTAGGGGAGGGCTACGACGAAACGCGCAGCAGCGCGCTACAACCAGCCGATCCGGCTGGGAGGCCAGATGACCACGAAGGCCCGACCCACGACGAGTCCGGTGTCGATCGGCCCGAACACCCGGCTGTCGGTCGAGTCACACCGGTTGTCGCCCATCACGAACACCTGCCCGGCCGGCACGGTCACCGGCGGGAAGTCGTTGGTGCCGCGGCAGGCGCCCTGCACGTACGGCTCCTCCAGCTGCCGGTTGTTGATGTAGACATGCCGGTCGTGGCCCTCAACCTGCTCGCCGGGCAGCCCGATCACCCGCTTGATCAGGTCGTCGTCGGCGATGTCGATGTTCGACGGCCGACGGAAGACCACGACATCGCCGCGCCGCAGGTCATGGACGTCGTACGCCAGCTTGTTGACCAGCACCCGGTCGCCCTCGAGCAGCGTGTCGTGCATCGACTCCGACGGGATGTAGAAGGTCTGCACCACGAACGTCCGCAGCACCAGCGCGGCCAGCAGCGAGA
>JBKOWA010000446.1:0-2251 GCA_046724155.1 Actinomycetota bacterium | reverse complement strand
ACCCGACCCCGCCGGCCGCGGCCCGCGGTCGCAGCAGCGGGCCGGCCGGCCCCCGGATCGCCGGCCGCGCTCGGGCGGCGGCCCGGCTCACTACCCGGCGATCCGCGACAGCCGCGCGGACAGGTGGGGTTGGAGCGGCTGCCCCACCGCGGCCATGTCCACCGCGTACAGCAGGTCACCCTCGACAATCCCGTACAGCCGGTGGTTGGCGTTGACCTCCTTGGCGGTGTGGGTGCGGGCCACCAGGTCGGTGCTCAGCTCCCACTGGGTGGTGGTCTTCGCGGTGCCGTAGTACACCTCGACGAACCCGCTGGGGTGGGCCAGCAGCACCTCGAACGTGGTGCCGTCGCCCGGCCGCCACCAGCCGACCTCCCGCGCCGCCGGACGGACCACCTCCCCGTCCGGCCCGACCAGCCAGCTGCGCGCCTCGTAGCACAGGAACGGCCGCCCGTCGTGCGCGAACCGGATCCGCTGCGCGTAGCCGAAGTCGGCCTCCAGGGTGGGGTACCCGCCCTGGCCGGTGCCCTGCCAGACGCCGACCAGCGGCAGGAACGGCAGCAGCGACGGGTGCAGGTCCGGGCCCTCGCGCAGGTCCACCGAGTCCGCCGGGACGGGCAGCTCGTCCATGATCAATACTGGCCCCGGGTCATCCGGTACGCCAGATACCCCGCGGCCCAGGCAACCGCCCCGAACCCGGCCACCAGCAGGAACAGGAACACCGTCTGCAACACGCCTGCGACCATACCGGCCGGCTGCACCGGGCTCCCCGGCGGAGCCGGCCGGGCGCGCCGGGCCCGCAATTCCGGCACCGCTTCGGGGTTCCCGGCATCGCTTCGGGGCCGGTATCCCGGGCTGACCGGTGTCGCGGTCGTGGCTAGGGTCGGGTCATGGTCAGCAGCCTCGTCATCAAGGTCACCGCCGGCGCTGAGGCACCGGAACGGTGCGCCCAGGCGTTCACGGTGGCCGCGCTCGGCGTGGCGTCCGGGGTGCCCGTCTCGCTGTGGCTGACCGGGGAGGCGAGCTGGTACGCGGTGCCCGGACGGGCCGAGGAGTTCAGCCTGCCGCATTCCGCGCCGCTGGCGGAGCTGCGGGACGCGGTCCTGGCCGGCGGCACCCTGACGCTGTGCACGCAGTGCGCGGCGCGCCGGCAGCTGACCACGGCCGACACCATCCCCGGGGTGCGGATTGCCGGCGCCCAGCAGTTCCTCGAGGAGGTCATGGCCGACGGCGCCCAGGCGCTGGTCTACTGACGCGCTGGTCTGCTGACCGGCTCCCGGTCAGCAGACGCAGCAGGGGCCTGCCCACACCAGCGGCCAACCGGCAGGCCCCAGCGGCGCCCGGGTGGCTGCGCACCCGGGCCGGGTGGGCGCGCACCCGGGCGCCGTGGCGGGGGGAGGGACCCGTCAGCCGGCCAGCTCGACCTGCAGCGTGTTCAGCCCGACGTCGGCCGTCACGCTGCGCTCCCCGGTGACCCCGGGAGCCAGCGCACGCAGCGTCCAGGTGCCGGGCGCGGCGAAGAACCGGAAGTCGCCGGTCGCACTCGTCACCACCTCGGCGGTGAACTCACCATCGGCGTTCAGCAGCCGCACGTACGCGCCGGGTACCGGGGCGCCCGCGCGCAGCACCTGACCCTGGATCACTGTCTCTTTTTCCACGTCAACACCTTCCAGGCCGGTGCCCTGGGCCGGAGCGCCGCACATCAGACGTCCTTCTCGATCGGCACGCCGACCAGCGAGCCGTACTCGGTCCACGACCCGTCGTAGTTCTTCACCGAGGGGTGGCCGAGCAGCTCGTGCAGCGCGAACCAGGTGTGCGAGGAGCGCTCGCCGATCCGGCAGTAGGCGATGGTCTCCCGGCCGTCGTCCAGGCCGGCCTCGCCATACAGCGTGCGCAGCTCGGCGTCGGACCTGAAGGTGCCGTCCTCGTTGGCCGCCTTGCTCCACGGCACGTTGATCGCGGTGGGGATGTGGCCGCCCCGCTGGGACTGCTCCTGCGGCAGGTGCGCCGGCGCCAGCAGCCGGCCGGAGAACTCGTCGGGGCTGCGCACGTCCACCAGGTTCTTGGCGCCGATCGCGGCCACCACCTCGTCCCGGAACGCCCGGATCGAGGTGTCCTG
Organism: Actinomycetota bacterium; assembly: GCA_046724155.1. Taxonomy (GTDB): domain Bacteria; phylum Actinomycetota; class Actinomycetes; order Mycobacteriales; family JACQDL01; genus JBKOWA01. The sequence goes on along the minus strand of JBKOWA010000446.1, from coordinate 135 downwards.
GTCCTTGGCCGCGTACTGGGTCTTCTCCCGCTGGACCGGCTCGGCGGTGAGCGGGCGGGCGTCCAGCTCCCACTTCTTGCGGCCGCCGTCGAGCAGCTTGACGCGGTCGTGGCCGTACAGCTTGAAGTACCAGTA
>JBKOWA010000016.1:0-1935 GCA_046724155.1 Actinomycetota bacterium | reverse complement strand
CCGAGCACCAGCGCGCCGCGCAGCGGCGGCCGGGCCCCGGCCGGGGCCGTGGCATCCTGCACCGTTCCACCCGGCGCCGGAACTTCTTGCGCCGTCCCCGCCGTTCCACCCCGCGCCGTACCCGCCGTTCCGGCCGTGGCGTCCTGCGCCGTTCCATCCGGCGCCATTCCGGCCATGGCACCCGGCGCCGTTCCGGCCGGGACGGCCTGCGGCTGCGGCAGTTCGGCGCCGGCGAAGCTGCGCCGGCCCTCCGGGCGGTGCCGGCCGGGCTGGTACTCCTCGAGCACGGCGTGGAAGTTGGTGCCACCGAAGCCGAACGCGCTGACCCCGCCCCGCCGGATCCCCGCCGGCGGCACCGGCCAGTCCCGCAGCTCGGTGTTGACCCGGAACGGCGAGGTGGCCCAGTCGACGTTCGGGTTGGGGTCGGTGAAGTGCAGGCTCGGCGGCAGCACCCGGTAGTGCAGGCTCAGCGCCATCTTGAACAGCCCCGCCGTGCCGGCCGCCGCCTTGAGGTGGCCGATGTTCGACTTGACCGAGCCCAGCGCGATGCTGCCCCGGGCCGCCCCCGCCGGGCCGAACACGGCGGTCAGGCTCTCCAGCTCGGCCGCATCCCCGACCCTGGTGGAGGTGCCGTGCGCCTCCATGGCCGACACGCTGGCCGGGTCCACCCCGGCCTGCTGCCAGGCCCGCTCGATGGCCAGCCGCTGGCCGACCGGGTTCGGCGCGGTGATCCCCTTGCCCTTGCCGTCGCTGGATCCCGCCGTGCCGAGCAGCACCGCGTAGACGCGGTCGCCGGCCCGCTCGGCGTCGGACAGCCGCTTCAGCACGAAGATCGCGGCGCCCTCACCCATCACGAAGCCGTCGGCACCGGCGTCGAACGGGCGGGTGCCGGTCGCCGACAGCGCGCCGATCTTGCAGAACTTCACGAACGCGGAGACGCCCATGTTGCGGTCCACGCCGCCGGTGACCGCCGCGTCGTACTGGTGGGAGGCCAGGCCCTGCGCCGCGGCCCACACCCCGGCCAGCCCCGACGCGCAGGCCGCGTCGGTGGTGAAGTTCGGCCCGCGGAAGTTGAACAGGTTGGCGATCCGGCCGGCCATCACGTTGGCCAGCTCACCGGGCATGGTGTCCTCGGTGATCTCCACGTAGTTGGCCAGGAAGCCCTTGCGGGTCTCGGCCAGGATGCTCTGCTGCATGCCCTCCGGCAGGCTGCCGAACGTGGGCGCGGCCTGCAGCTCGCGCAGCACCTCCGGCAGCTGGATCCGCATGTTGGTGGCGTAGTGCTTCTCGCCGCCGATCGCGTTGCCCAGGATGACCGCCACCCGCTCCGGGTCGATGTCCCAGCCCGGCCAGCCGGCGTCGACCAGCGCCGACCGGGCGCCGGCCACCGCCCACCGCTGCCCTTGGTCCAGCTGCTCGGCGACCTTCGGCGGGATCGGCAGCCGCCACTGCAGGGGCTCCCACGGGTACTGGCGGACCCAGCCCCCGATGCGGGAGTAGGTCTTGTCCGGGGCCCGCGGGTCCGGGTCGTAGTAGAGGTCGGGGTCCCACCGCTCGGGCGGCACGTCGCTGATGCTGTACCGGCCGGCCCGGATGTTGCGCCAGAAGGCGGAGGCGTCCGGCGCGTCCGGCATGATCGCGGCGACGCCGACGATGGCGACGGGCTCGGGGGTGTGGTCGATCATGGTCAAACCCTTCGGGGGCGTATCCGGTCGGTCAGCGGGAGTCGCGGTGGTAGAGGCTGTCCGCGACGGCGTTCATGTCGGCGACGAGACCGGCCTGGGCGGCCTGGATCTCCGCCAGCCGCAGCTGGCCGGCCAACCCGGCCAGGTCGGCGCCGGGCTCGCTGGCGCCGCGCACCCAGCGCAGCCCGTGCTCGGCGACGGTCTGCGCGGCCTCCCGGGCGAACACCCGGCTGATCGCGGCCAGCGCGGG
>JBKOWA010000175.1:0-7562 GCA_046724155.1 Actinomycetota bacterium | reverse complement strand
CCGCAGGTCGGCGCCCGGCAGCCGGGACCCGGCGAGCCGGTGGCTGGGGTGGCCGGCCCGGGCTGCGGCGAGCCCGTACCCGAGGGCCAGCTCCGACGCCCCCGGCCGGTAGCCGGCCGCCAGCGCGGACAGCGAACCCCGGCAAGTGCGCCAGCTCTCCTCGTCCAGCCCGGCCAGCCCTTGCCCGAGGAACTCCAACGTCTCCGGGCTGGGCACCGGCATCCGCCACCGCTCGGCCACGGTCTCGACGTGGTCCGCGCCGAGCCGCAGCGCGCGCAGCAGGTACCGCGACAGGAAGTACTCCTGCAGTGACGTGTGCGCGAAGGCGAACTCGTCGTCCCCGCGCCGGACCAGGAACGTCGCGGTCCGCAGGTCCTCCTTCCACAGGTCGGGCCGGCGCTGGCCGTAGTGCAGCTCCAGGTCGGGCCGGCTGTTGAGAAACTCCAGCAGCCACTGCTCGAGGTCGTCCACCGTCCACGAGCTACGGTGGGTGCGCCACAGCTCCGCCGCCAGCGACTCCATGATCACGAGCTTGTGCTCGGCCAGCAGGACGTGCTTGCCGTCGTCGCGCACCAGCCAACGGCCCACCATCGCGCCGTACAGATCGACCGGCCGCAGCGTGCGACCGTCCAGCTTCGCCTGCTCGATCAGCTCCAGCTGCTCGGTGACGTAGGACAGGGTCAGCGGCCGCTCGGCGAACTCCCGCAGGTCATGGACGCCGCCCATCAACTCGAGCAGAGCGTCGACATCCGCGCCCGGCACGTTGGCCGCCAGGTACTGGCGGATCTGCTGGTCGTTGAACGGCAGCATCAGCAGGGCGAGGTAGTCGCGGCCCTTGTGTCCTTCCCGGTCCTGCCCGGTGAAATGGCCGACCTCGTCCCGGATCGAGCGGAAGTAGTGCGTCCGGCAGGTCAGCAGCAGCCGGGTCGGCCGGACCGCGGTCCCCGTTCCCGCAGTCCCCGTTCCCGCGACCCCCGTTTCCACGGCCGCTGTGGCACCGGCACCGGGCTCCGCGGCGCGGGTCACCGGCCGGGGCCGCTGGGGCCGGGTCACCGCGTCGATCGCCCGCCACAGCGCGCGGATGAACAGCTGCCCCTCGTGCGGGCTCAGGTGTACCAGCACCTCATCGAGACCGTCGAAGATCACCAGACAGTTCCCGGCGTCGATCGCCGCCAGCACCTGCTCGACCGAGACCTGCCCCGCCTCGGGCGCCCCGGCCAGCAACGCCTCGACCACGGTCGCCAGCGTGGGCTGCGCCGGCAGCGCCGCGACCGAAACGTCCCGCAGATCGAACAGGATCGGCAACGGGACCGCGGGATCGCCCCCGCGCAGGTCGAGCAGCCGCTCGGTGAGCAGCTTAGCCGTCGTCGTCTTGCCCATACCCAGATCCCCGAGCAGCGCGCACAACCGCGGCCCACCCGGGTCGGTGCCGGCCGCCCACCCGACCAGCCGATCCACCGCCAGCACCGCCTCACCCTGCGCCCGGACCGGGCGCAGGGCGGCACCAAGCCCTACCGTCGCGGGGTCGAAGCCGGTCTCGCTGGCCAGCGGGTCGACCAGGACGTCGCGGGAGCGGCGGCTGGCGGCGACCTCCCGGGACCGCCGTACCAGGTCGTCCAGGTCGTCGCCGCAGCGAAGGCTGGCAGCGACCCTCCGGGACCGCCGCTCCAGGCCGTCTCGGTCGCCCGGCACGCGCAGGGCATCCAGCGCACCTTCGACGGCCTGCGACAGCTCCCCGGGGCCCTGAGGCATGGCCGGCCCGGCGTCCAGGCTGCCGTGCACCGCGGCGGCGCCCTTCCGGGGCAGCCCTTCCAGATCGGCCGCCTGATCGTCGTCCGGGAGGTACCCGGCCTCCGGTGGGTAAGGGAGTGGCCTGGTCAGCCCGGTGTCCAGCCGGCGGCGGATCTCGGCGGCGACCTCCGCGACGAAGTGCTCACGCCCCTCGGCCCTGCGGTCCAGGAACGGCTTGCTCTCCAGCAGGATCCGGTCCCGCCGGATGCCGAACTCACCGAGCTCGGTGCTCGGGAGCGTCGTGAACGCCGCCAGCAGCACCGGCTTTCCCCGCCGGGCCAGCGCGGCCACCTCGCCGGGCCGCTCGGCGAGGTAGGCGGGGGACAGCAGCACCACGACCAGATCGGCCCGGTCGGTCAACCGGTCCCGCTCCGCGGCCGGGTCCAGCCCCGGCGGCGTCTCGCCATCGGCGGTCACCTCGACCGCCCGGGACTCCCAGCGCGGCAGGTCGCGCCGCAGAATCCCCACGAACTTGGTGACCGCACCGGCACGTCGCGGGTCGGCCGGCGCCGACTCGGCGCTGACGTGAACGCGCACCGGGGGGACCGGGTACACCTCGCTCACCAGGGGCGGCACCTCCGCAGCGCCCGGCGACCGGCCGCGCGTCGACTCGTACTTCGACTTCGCCTCCAGCACGCCGACCGCCGGGTTCTCGCCCTCGAACCAGCACCAGCGGTGCGCCGGAGCGATCTTCAGGGTGTCCGACACGAGCTCGAACGCGATGCCTGCGTCCCGCGCCGCCATCGCGACCGTCCGGCGGAACTGCCGGAAGGCCGCCTGGCGCCGCTGGTCGTCGCCGCCCGCGGTGGCGACCTCCAGCGCCCGGTCCAGCGGGATGCGCCCGTCCGCATCGATGAGGGCCGCGAGCTGATGCAGCCTGGTCAGCTGGTGCCGGGACAGGTGGTCAGACATCCGGCCGAGCAGGCTCAGCACCTCCCGCTCCCGAAGGCGCTGGGTGCGGCGGCCCGCGGTCGCCGCCATCACCGGCCCCGCAGGATGCGGCGGCGGATCTGCGTCGCCAGCTCGCTGGCGAACGCGTCGCGCCCAGCTCCGGTCAGCTCGCTGAACGCCCTGCCCTGGTAGGTGAAGATCTGCAGCCGGTCGATCCCGGACAGCTCGCGGCTGCCGTCCAGCGGCACCGGCCGCAGCGCGACCGGCAGCGCTCCCCGATCCGCCGTCGGCCCGACGAACCGGGGCAGCTCGTAGCGGGCGATGAACGTGCTCGCGAAGTATCCCGGGCTCAGCAGCAGCACGCCGTAGTCGCAGCCCGCCAACTCGTCCAGGATGGCCGCCCGGAAGTCCTCGCCCAGCACCAGGTGCGAGTCCTCCCACCACTCGACCTGCACCCCGCTCAGGATGGCCAGGTTCGGCGCCAGCCGGCGAAGGAGGTCGTCCTTGAGCGCCCTATCCCGGTGGCACCAGCTGAGGAACAGGCTCGCCCGCACAGTCGTGGTAGCCACCTCGCACCCCACATCATGATTCTCACGTTTCGCTCACGAGGAAGCTACCACGTCAGGGCGGGACTCCCGCCAGGCCGGACCGACACCCTGCCCAGGTGAGCCGCGGCGCAGGAGGTGATGCGGCTGCGGGATCGCGTTGTCGATCAGCCAGCCGTTCGCACGTCTATCGCCCTCGTGACACCGAGACGCGTTCTCAGCGAAACCCTCATCGGGGCAGCAGTGTGAACGCTGGGACGATCGCCGCCGCCACCAGCGGGCCGGTGTCAACGACGATCACGACAGGCCGTACTCGCCCCGCAAGATCGGTCGGAGGGATCACCGAGCCACCGGGCGCAAGATCATCCGGGTGCCTAGATCCAGTTGAACAGGGTGAACAGCTCCTGGTCGGTGAGGTCGGCGCCGTCCGGGCGGATCACGTGCCAGCCCTTCGACACTCCCACCCGGATGCCGTCGCTGCTGTGGATGAACCTCAGCCTGCTGCCGGGGTTCGGGATCACCACGTACTTGCCGAGCTCCCGGCCGGCCTCGGCAGCAGCCGCGCGGAGCCGTTGCCAGGCCGCCGTGTTCGGCGGGAGGTTGAGCACGACGAGCTTGATCTGGGTGTCCGGCCGCCAGTCGTTGTCGATCAGCCATCCAGCTATGTCCGGCTGGTCCGCCGCGCCGGTGGCGCTGCCGGAACCGGGCAGCGGGAGCAGCGGCGCGCCGTTGCTGTCCACGCTCAGCATGGCGGTGAAGAAGTCGGTCTCCGCCATCGCGAGGTTGCCGAAGAGGCTGGTGTTCTCGCGGTACTGCTCGGTGGTCAGCGACAGCAGGCCGCTCGGCAGCGGCGCGGCGACCGGCTTGGCGGCCGGCCACAGGCGGCCCACCGGGTCGGTGGCGAACCGGGCAGGCCCGGGGTGGGCGTCGGAGACGCCGGTGCCCCAGTCGGCCGGCTTGTCCGGGTCGTCCCCGGCGTGCACGAGCAGGTCTTGCAGCCCCTCGTAGTAACGCACCCCGGTGCCCGGCCTGACGTAGTGGACGACGCCGCCGGTGGCATCGGTGAACGCCTCGACGATCTCGTCCATGCCGTCCTCGATGCGCACCGTCGGCGGCGCCGAGGCCAGCAGCCGCAGCTCGTCCGTGCGCTTCATCCCGTGCTCGCGGAGGAACCGCACGTACTGCGGGACGCTGTGCCGGACCCCGGGCGCCGGACGGGGTCCACCAGGCGATGTGCAGCTCGTCCCGCACTCAGGTGAGCTGGGTGACGACCGCCGTGAACAGGCCGCCGCGCTGCTTCAGCGCCACCAGCGAGATCGTCTCGTCGGCATCGGCGTGGGCGATGCCGCCGGGGAACTCGATGTACTCGGGGCGTCGGCGGGCCACAGCCGGCCTACCCGGTCGGTCGACATCGTCTGCGGCCCGCTGCCGACGGGCAGCCAGGGCCGACGGCGCCGCCGCCGTCGGCCAGGTAGAAGTCGCCGGCCCGCTCCAGGAAGTTGGCCCGGAAGCCGGGCGCGGCGTGTACGCCTCCAGCTGGCGCCCGGTGACCCGCTCGAGCTCCCGCGTGACGGCGGCCGCCCAGTCGCGGAAGGCGTTGTTCCTGGCCTCCGGGCCGTAAGGCACGAACCGGAGCACCTGGCCGAGGTCGATGTCGCGGGCGAGCAGGAAATGCGCCAGCTCCACGGGATCCAGCGCGACGGTGCCGTCCTTGGCGACGTCGAACACGAGGCTGAACACGCCGTCCCGGGCCCGCAGCTCGAGGTTCATGGCGCGCAGCAGGTCCAGCGCCCCGATGGCCAGGCCGCCGGGAATGGTGCCGCTGCCCTGCCACGAGGTTGCGGCGAACAGCGCGGCCGCCTGCGCCTTGTCCAGCGGCCGGGTGAAGATCAGGTCCACCAGCTCGCGGAACGACCGGGTGCTGGCGGTCCGCTCGTCGCGCGACAGCTCGCTCCAGCCCTTCAGCCGGAAGTGGTCGCCGACCCGCTCGCCGGGCATCGGCAGCAGCTTGCCGGCGTTGCGCGGCACCGCGGCGGCCAGGCCGAGCGCGATCTTCGCCTGGGCCTGGATCACCCCGAGGTCGAGGCTGCCGTCGAAGGTGCGGAACTCGAAGTAGCCGTCCTGGCCGCCGGTGAACCCGCTGAAGCCGATGGCGCTGTAGCGGTCGAACTTCTGCATCTGCTTGATGCTGCGGAAGCCGGCGCGCGGCACGGGGTTCAACGCGGCGTGCATCAGCCCGCGGTGGCGGTCGGCGGCCGGGTTCTGGCTGAGCCGGATCAGCACGTCCTGGTTGCTCAGGGTGAGCTCCATCAGCTCGGTGGCGTGCTGGGTGGTGTCGCCGTAGTCGTGCGCGCCGACGCCGATATGGGTGGAGGCGGAGGTGCTGGTCGTCCCGCCGACCAGGCGCACGTTCACCACCACGAACTCCAGGTCGTGCCAGGTCTCCGGGGTGTCGTGCAGGACCGGCGTGATGATCTCGCCGCCGGTGGTGATGTCAGCCTCGAACCGCCAGCCGTCGCGCGCCGTGGTGAACTCCTGGCGGCCGGCCAGCAGGTTGGCGGCCCGCTGCTGGTGGTACGGCTGGATGCCCGGCTTCTTCGTCAGCCCGCGGCCGAACAACTTCTGGCCGAGCGCCTTCAAGGGCCGCGATCTTGCGCTGGGGCGTCCAGTCGGCGAGAAAGTCGAACTCGATCTCGACGCTGAAACTGCGGCCGCCGAGGCTGACGCTGAGAGACGCGGTGGGGTAGGACCTGGAAGCCCTTGACGTCGTCAGAGCGTTTGACGATCTGCAGGACCAGGCGCAGGGTGTCTTTGGCCCAGGCGATGAGGGTGGTACCGATGTGGTTGGCGTACCCGCCGTCGGCCCACACCAGGCTGATGCTGGGGAACCGGGCGGCCAGGCGTTGCAGGGTCATCCGGCCGCCGGGCCGGTCTTGGACCGAGGCGGAAGTGACCATCACGACCAGCAGCAGCCCGAGGGTGTCAGGCGATGAGGTGCCGCTTGCGGCCGGTGGTCTTCTTCCTGGCGTCGTAGCCGCGGTCCTGCCCGCCTTCGCTGCTTTTGATCGACTGGGCGTCCCAGCACCAGCCGGTCGTCGTACGTGCGGGCCGCTCCACCTTTGCGCTGGTCACGGACCGGCATCAACGGCTGGAGAACCGCCCACATCTGGTCGGTCAGGCTGGACGGATAGCATGGGCGGCGGTCATCCCCGCTGCTGTCGCAGTTGCACACACAACGCGATCTTGGGGGGATGATCTTTTTGTTGTGGCGACACGCCGACCGTGATCAACACCACAACACCCTCTGCGACAAGACAGTTACCCAACAGTCTCTCAGCCGGCGCCCGGTTTATCCCGGCGACCGTGGTCGAGTGCGCACGGGATCGCGACGAACGTAGCTGAGTACACACGGGACCGCGACGAACGTAGCTGAGTGCGAGCGGGATCGCGGTGGGATCGCGGCGCCGTCGCTCCGGTGTGTCATGCCACAGCTGCGGTGTCTCGTGCTGGGAGCTGCCGCTTCGGGTCTCGTTCTCAGAATGGTGGGTCGTCGCGTTCGGGTGCGGCCGGCTGGGGTTGGCAGGGTGTGGCGATCGGCTCGGGTTCGCGGACGTACTGTAGTCCGGTGGGTGCGATCCAGATGAACCGGTCACCGTCGCGGATGAGCTGCCACTCGCTTTCGTGCTTCAGCTTGTGGTGGCGCTTGCACACGCAGGCGAGGTTGCCGGCGCTGGTGGTGCCTTCCGGGTAACAGTCGTTGTGGTCGAGGTCGCAGTACTTCGCCGCTCGGGAGCAGCCGGGAAACACACACCGCTGGTCCCGAGCACGGACGAAGTCCGCCAGACCGGCGGGTGGCCGGTAGGTCGTCCGGCCGAAATCGAGCAGCGTCCCGGACAGCGGGTCGGTCACCAGCCGCCGCCAGGTCCCTTCCGCGGCCAACTCCCGGGCCAACTCGGCCGGGATCGGGCCGTAGCCGGCCAGGTCCCCGGGCTGGTCATCCAACCCCATCAGCATGCTGGCCGGCACCGTGACCTGCACCCCACCCCTACCACCACCGGTGGTGGTGTGATGCAGGCGCGGGTCCAGGATCAGGTCACACAACGCGTCCGCGCGGCGTTCGTCCGCGGTGCGGGGGTCATCCTCGGTCCTGCACTGTCGGGCATACACATCCAACGTGTGGTAGATCTCCTCGGCCTCCGGCGCGGTCAACGTCGCACACAGCTCGGCCATACCGTCCTCGACGGGGTACTTCTCGACCTTACGTTCCTTCTTCCGCTCCCGATGCCGTTCAGCGGCACCCTCCGGATCCAACAACGCGACCTGCTTGCGCGCGGC
>JBKOWA010000524.1:0-4108 GCA_046724155.1 Actinomycetota bacterium | reverse complement strand
CTCCAGGGCGGCCGGCCACCGGTGCCCGCCCGGGTCGCCGAGCAGGCACAGCGCGGCCAGTGCCAGGCCGGTGCCGCTCGGCGTGCTGGCGGTGCCCGGTTCGACCGGCCAGCCCCCGTCGGGATTCTGCTCGGCGGCCAGCGCGGCCACCGCGCTGGCCAGCGCGGGCTGTCCGGGCAGGGCGGAGCCCACCTCCAGCGTCGCGTACGGCAGCCCGCGGTACCAGCTCGCCGACCACCGCCGCCCGGCCTGCCAGCGCTCGGCCAGCCAGCGCCGGGCCGGCGCGGTGGGGATGTGGTGCCGGCCCGGGTACCGGTCCAGCGCGGTGACCACGTGCGCCACCACGTCCTCCACCGGAGGGTCGTGCGCGAACTGCCAGGTGCGCCACAGGCCGTCCTGCATGCGGCGCTCGGCCAGGTAGTCCAGGGCGCGCTCGATGACGCCGTCCGGGACGCGGCGGCCGGCCAGCGCGATCATGGCGGCCGCGGTGGTGTCGTTGTCGGATTCCACGCCCGAGCGGAACGGCCAGCCGCCGTCGGCGTTCTGCGTGGCGTACAGGAACTGCGCGGCCCGCTCCCGCCGTGCCGGGTCGAAGCCCGGCAGCCCGTCGAAGGATCGCAGGGTGAGGGTGGTGTCCCACACGTCGCTGGAGCAGAACCGCCAGGTGCCGTCGGGGTGCTGGCCGTCGAGCAGGTTGCGCAGCGCCGAACGCCACGCCGGCCCGCCGGGGGCCACCGTGTCCAGCGCCAGGAAGGCCAGCGCGGTGCTGATCGGGTTCTGGTGGAAGGAGCCGTCCGCCGCCTGCCGGCCGGCGACCTCCGCACCGGCGGCCGCGGCGGCCTCCACCTCGCCGCAGTGGTACTCCATCAGCGCGCGGGCGGACAGCAGCTCCACCTGGCTCCACGGCTTGAGCCGGGCCCCGGCCGCCTCGGCGCAGGCCCGGGCGATCCGGGCACGCAGCTGTTCCGGCGTCGCACCCCCGTTGACCGGGCAGGCCGCCCTGGCGGCGAGGACCTCCAGCAGCCGGCCCCTGGCCGACAGCACCGGCTCGGCCAACGCCGGCCCGCTGAGGTCGATCTCGCCGTCCTCGCACAGCGCCAGGGAACGCAGCGCCCCCTCGAAGACGTGGGCGGCCGGATGGTGCTCCTGCGGCCGGGCACCCCGCAGCCACATCCGGCCGCGCCGGGCCGCCAGGCGGGCGGTGGCATCCCGCGACTGGGCCAGCACCAGGCTCACCAGCGCGGTCTCGGCGACCCGCGGGTCCGGATCGGCTACCCAGCAGCCGCTGTCCCGCTGGATGGCAAGGCAGTGGTCCACCGCGAGCGCGGTGGACCGGTCGAGGTTCCAAGCGATGTCATGCAACGGCACATTTGCTCCATCGAGCTCACAAGGGCCCCCGCCGCCGCCAAGGTAGGTCAGGCGCACATCGGGGCCTACCGGCTGTTTCGGAGACTGGAACGTTGTGCCGTAGGCCCAGGTTCGGTCCGCCCGAAAACGGATCCCCCGCGCCTCGGCATGCACGGTCGGCGCCACGCCGTGCGCGGAGAAGATGACGACAGCCCCTCGGGTACCTCCACGGTGTCCGCCACGCTTCGGTGGGCCGGTCGGGTTCACTAACACGAAGTTCGCGGGGCGACTGCGGATCGAGACAGTGTGGGTCCGGTTGGACGGGCGGAAGTTGGATGTGGACAGCAGCTGGCCACCCGGCACGATGATCCGGGAGGCCGACGCCCGGACAGTGTCCACGAGGGCAGGTGGGGGCAGGTGGGCACTGCTGGTGCCGCTGGACGAGACCGACGCCGGATAGGAGCAGGGGACGAGGTAATCGACGCCAACTCCCGGGCACCGACTCGCCACCCGCTACGACCGCCTCGCCCGCAACTGCCTCGGCACCCTCACCCTCGCCGCACCACCGTCTGATCTTGCCATCCCTGCTTCTTGCCGGCTCCGGAACCGATAGTCTTCTGCGCCCTTCCGTGCAGGGGACCGGGATCTCGACGCACCCTCATCGGCACGGTCGGTGGGGGCGGGACGTGTTCACCGGACGTTGGCATGATTGGCGAACCAGGCGATCCAGCGGCGTTGGCCTGGTGTCTCGACGGCTCGGGGCCGGTAGTGCCGGCGGGTCCAGTCCAGTGCGTGTTCGGCTGGGTGCCCGGCGAGGATGGCCATGCAGGCGATGACGGTGCCGGTCCGGCCGGTGCCGCCGTCGCAGGCGACCTCGACGCGGCGCCCGGTGCGGGCGAGCCGGTAGGCGACCTGGATGAGGTCGGCGGCGAGGTGGTCGTTGCGTGGGGTGCCGTAGTCGGGCCAGTCGATCCAGTCCGATTCCCAGTCCGGCCGCCAGGGTTCACGGTGCCGGAGCAGGGCGTGGTGCCAGCCGTGCCGGGGCCGGTCGGGCGGCCGGCCCAGGTACAGTCCGTACTCGGGCAGCGCACCAGCGGGCAGCGGTTCGCGGCGGCCCCGCCCACGGACCATGGTGCCGTCGGGCAGCGCGATCACCCCGGACAGCCGCTGGACCATCACGACATCGTGCCGCACCCAGCTGCCGAACGGTGACGTGCCGGAACTGGTGGAAGGAGTGCCGGCGCATCGCCGCCGCGTTGCGCACGTCGTGCTGAGTCCAGCCGATCAACCCGTTGCAGCTCGCCCAGCGCCAGCCGCAGCTTCCGCCGAGTCAGCCCCGCCGCCGCGAAGGACAAGATGACAGCGAGATAACCCACGTCGGTACCCGCGGCCCGAGCCCGCTAGCTTTGGTTCCGCCGCTCCGCAGCGAGCCGGCGGCAACGGGTCACGTGCTCTCGGGGAGCGAGTGCACTCGTCGCTCGGCGAGGTCCGGCAGGTGTTGCGCGGCCGTCACGAAGTCGTTGTCGTCGTGCAGGACCACGAGTCCGCGGACGGCCGCGCAAGCGCAAATGAGTAGGTCCACGCAGGACATCACCCGATGCGCGCCGGCCCGTAAAAGTCGGTACTGCGCTGATTCGACCCATTGCCATGCCGTCTTTGGTAGCGGAACGTCCGGGTACAGGTCGACGAACATCGAGCTCATCTGCTCGTACTCGTCGAGGTTGCGGGCCGAGCGACGGAACTCGGTGCGCTGGGGCTGGCATGACCCGATCGCATGATCAGAGATCACGTCGGTCCAGCCGGCCCGTACGTCCGGGTCTCGTAGGAGGCGCCACAGGGCCGATGAATCGGCCAGGTAGCGCATCACCTGGCGGGAGTCTTACTGGCCGAGCGCATTTCCTGCCAGCCCTCGTAGTCCCAGGCTTGAGCGGCGGCGGCGTAGTGATCGAGTGCGGCGATGCGGCGGTGCCGAGCGGCGTACTCGCGCAGGGCGAGGTTCACCGTCTCCTTCTTACTCCGCGCGCCTGACAGCCGCATGGCCTCGGCCAGCGCGTCGTCATCAAGATCGATCTGGGTGACCGTCATCGTCACTCCTGTGGGCGATGTACATCGCACTAATACATCTCCACCATAGCAGGCGCCACGCCGTCGCCGGTCCAGGCTCTCCGGTCGCGGCCGTTGATCATGGACCCGCGCCAAACGTGTGACACCGTGTTGAGCGCGGTCGGCGGCGGACTGTCGCCCCAGACCCCGTCCACCAGCCGGTCGGTGCTGACGATCTCGCCGGGATGCAGGGTCAGCATCGCCAACACGGCGATGCGGCGCAGCCCGCGCACCGGTCGTCTGCACGACGTCCCGGGCCTGCTCCGAATCCCCGGTCAGCACCGCGGTGTAGCGCACCAGCGCCGGCCGCCACGGCGAACTCCTCGAACGTCATCTGCAGCCGTCCCCTCGCACGGTCAACGATGAGCAGGCCCTCACCCGCGAGCTCTACCGCGCCGGCTCCCTGAGCCGGTGCAGCGCTTGCCGGTGCAGCGAAGGCGGCACCTGCGCAGCACGGCGTAGCGGGGCTCGATGGTCTCCGCGTCGAGCCTGGCGACCTGGACGTGGCCGAGGACGGGGCGGGGTGCGTTCTCGAGGTAGTGCCGGTACGCGCGGCGGGTGGTCTCCTCGACGTCGAGCACCTCCAGCCACTTGTCGAGCAGCTCGGCCACCCCTGATCACGCACGGCGGCGCGGCGGCGCGGACCCGGCCGATGCGC
>JBKOWA010000087.1:0-2964 GCA_046724155.1 Actinomycetota bacterium | reverse complement strand
GAAGCCGTCATGACCGGGATCCAGGAGCCGGGCAACATCGAGGGCGTACGTCTGGGAGGGGGCTGGGGGCGAGGCGAACAGCTGCATGAGCCGGACGACCGGGCCGCCGCGGTGGTCGCACACGTGAACGAGGAGCTCAGCGCGGTCGGGGTGCCCGGGTCGCCCATTTCATGACATCGCGGCACTGGCGGCGCTGTCGGCATGGCGGGTATGACACGCGGTCGCGGATCGTCTGACCGGTTGGCCCAACCCCGGTGCCCTCAAGATTCCTTTCGATGTCAGGTCGGCGGCAGTCAGCGAGGCCACCATCGTCGTCCGTCCCGGACAGCCACTTGTCACGCTTGCCAGGGCTGGGCCGAGTCACGCTGCGCCGCCACGCCCTCCGCCGGGTAGAAAGACCCCCACGCGCCGGAGCAACCCGACCGCCCCAACCCAGCTGATACCCATCACCGCGGCGGCTGTGATCTTGAAGACATCGGCAACGATGAGATCCTGCGAGCAGTAACGCCGAGGCAGCTCTGAGTCGGCTCCCCGCCGCGCGGCGGACACGCTCACCGTGTCCCGGGTCCGGACACCCTAGATCGGCGCCGGTCTGTACAGACCGACGCCGACCTAGGCCCCACCCAGTCGATCAGCCAACAGGTGTGAGCTGCTGGCTGCGCCCCTCGACCGGGACGTTCCACACCTCGGCCTCGCCGCGGCGGCGCAGGAACCGCGGCGCCCACCAGTTCGCGTTGCCCAGCAGGGCCATCGCCGCCGGCAGCACCACGGCCCGGATGATGGTCGCGTCCACCAGGATCGCCGCCGCCAGGCCGACGCCCACCTGCTTCGTGTCCAGCGTGGACAGCGTGGCGAAGATGGAGAACACCGCGACCATCACCGCCGCCGCGCTGGTCACCGTGCCGGCCGAGGTGGTGATGCCGCGCGCCACCGCGTCCCGGATCGGCTCGCCGCGCAGCGCCGCCTCCCGGATCCGGGACACCACGAACACGTGGTAGTCCATCGACAGCCCGAACAGGATCACGAACAGGATCAGCGGCAGCCAGGCGACCACCGCGCCGTTGGAGTGGAAGCCGAGCAGCCCCTCCGCCCAGTGGTGCTGGAAGACCAGCACCAGCACGCCGTATGCGGCGGCGACCGACAGCAGGTTCAGCGCGATCGCGGTCAGTGCCACGACCACCGACCGGAACGTCAGCAACAGCACCAGGGACGTCAGCGCCAGCACGAACGCCACCACCGGCAGCAGCGAGCCCTGCATGTCGTCGTTGAAGTCCTTGTCCGCGGCGATCCAGCCGCCGACCGCGTAGTCGGCGCCGGGCACCGTGCCGAGGGTGGCCGGCACCAGTGTGCTGCGCAGCTCGGCCAGCGTGTCGTACGCGACCGGGCTGGTACTGGTCGCGGTGACACCGACCTCCATGGTGGTGACCCGGCCGTCCCGCGAGGTACGCATCTCGGGCATCCGGTCGTGGGCGAACCGGTCGTCCCCGGCGGTCCGCCGGTACAGGTCGGCCAGCGCCGCCCTGACCCGCGGCAGCTCCGCCGCCGGGGCCTGCACGGCCACCAGGTGCGTCGCGCCGGTGCTCGGGAAGGCGGCGGTCATCCGGTCGTAGGACTGCATGATCGGGATGGACCGCGGCAGGTCGGCCTCGCTGGGCAGCCGCAGCGTCATCCCGAACGCGGGCGCCGCCAGCGCGCCCAGCGCGGCGACCGACACCACCAGGGTGACCGCCGGCCGGCGCAGCGCCGGGCGGAGCACCGCCGACCAGAACCGGGGACGGCCGGCGGACCGCGCGGTCAGCCGCCACACGAACGGGATCCGGGGCCGGTCCACCCAGCGGCCCAGCTTGGCCAGCAGCGCGGGCAGCACGGTCAGCGAACCGATCACGGCCACCGCCACCACGAGAATGCACCCGGTGGCGATCGAGCTGAACCCCTTGTCGTCGATCAGGTACATCCCGGCCATCGAGACCATGACGGCCAGCCCGGACACCACCACGGCGTGGCCCGAGGTCGCAGCGGCGATCTCCACCGCGTCGAGGTGCGTCCTGCCGCGCGCCCGCTCCTCGCGTTCGCGCCGCACGTAGAACAGGGAGTAGTCGACCCCGACCGCCAGCCCGATCAGCAGCACCATGCTGCTGGTGACATCGCTGGACGGGATCAGGTGCGAGGTCAGCGCGGACAGCCCGAGCGCGGCGAACACCGCGGACATCGCCAGCAGCACCGGGATGCCGGCCGCGATCAGTGCGCCGAACGCCAGCAGCAGGATCGCCAGGGAAACCGGAATGCTGTACCGCTCGGCCTTCTTGAAGTCGCCGCCCAGGGCGTCATCCAGCGCCTTGGACAGCGAGGCACCGCCGACCTCCTCCACCCGCAGCTCCGGGTGGTTGGCCTGCACCGCGGCGGTGGCGTCCAGCAGCGGCTGTACCCGGTCCGGGCCGCTGCCCGGGTCGTCGCGCAGGGTGACCGGCACCAGCAGCGCGCTGCCCTTCGGTGCCGGCACCACAGGATCCACCTTGGCCACCCCGGGGAGCGCACGCATCCGCTGCGTCACCTCGGCGGCCACCGCCGCGGCCCGGGCTCCGTCCAGCGACCCGGACCGGGCGGTGACCAGCACGTTCTCCACCTCGGGGTCGTCGAAGTGGCCGGCGTTGACGATCTGCTGCGCGTGCAGCACCTCGCCCTTCATCGTGTCCTCGTCGGTGACCTCCCGGGTGCCGGCCTGGCCGCCGGCCCACACGCACACCGCGACGAAGAGCACCCAGGCGCCGATGGCGCGCCATGGATGCGTAGCGCTCCAGCGCGCCACCCGCACCGTGGTCATTCGGCGTGACACGTTCGTTGCCCCCTCGTGCTCGGTCCTGCCGCTGTGACCGCCAGGCTGGCGACCCGAACACGAGCCTGCCGGGCCGGGCCGCGGAAGTCGGTAACGCCTGCCCCCGACTTGACCGGGGGCTAGCCCCACCC
>JBKOWA010000575.1:0-2364 GCA_046724155.1 Actinomycetota bacterium | reverse complement strand
CGCCGGCACGGCTCGTTTTCCTACCTGGCAGCACCGTGAGGTAGGCCGAAGGAGTGCGCCGATGTCCGAGGGGGCAACTTCCCCTGGGGTTTCTCCTGACGGGGCCCGGCGTGGCTTCTGGCGCCGTGTCCTGCACCGGCTCACCGCTGAGGACAGCGAGCTGGACGCCGAGTCGCTGGCCACCGAAGCGGGCACCGAGGGCGCCAAGCAGAGCTGCTTCTGCCGGCGTGGCGAGGTTGCGATGGTGGCCGGCCGGTTGCGGGAGGTGGTGTACGTTCCCGGCGAGGCGGTACCGACGGTGCAGGCGGAGCTGTTCGACGGCACCGGCTCGGTACGGCTGGTGTGGCTCGGTCGGCGCCGGATCGCCGGCATCGAACCGGGCCGGTCACTGGTGGCCCGCGGCCGGATCGCACGCCAGCCGACCGGGGACCTGGTGATCTACAATCCGTGGTACGAGCTCAGACCGGTGGGGGCATGACGGAGCGAAGCAGCACCGACCCGACGGCCGCGGACGCCGAGGCGGCCACCGACCCGCGGCGGGACCCGGACCCCGCCGACCCGGACCCCGCCGACCCGGACCCCGCCGACCCGGACCCCGCCGACCCGGGGGACCAGCCGCCCGAGTCGCCGTCTGAGCCCCCGTCCGAGCCGGCGCCTGCCAAGCGGGTGCCGCTGCTGGTCGAGCAGCTGGGCGGCTGGCGGGGCCTGTTCGACTCCACGCTGCCGGTCGTCGTGTTCGTGGTGACCAACACCGCGGCCGGGCTGACCGCGGCCATCTGGGCCGCGGTCGGCGCGGGAGTGTTGATCGCGGGGCTGCGGCTGGCCCGCAGGCAGACCGTCCAGCAGGCGGTCAGCGGCCTGTTCGGGGTCGTGATCGCGGCGTACATCGCGCACCGGACCGGCAACGCCAAGGGCTTCTTCCTGTTCGGCATCTGGGCCAGCTTCGGCTACGCCGGGCTGTTCTTCGCCTCGACACTGGTGCGCTGGCCGCTGGTCGGCGTGATCTGGGAGTACGTCGAGAGCACCGGCGCCGCCTGGCGCCGGGACCGGCGGCTGATGCGGGTGTACATCCTGCTCACCCTGATGTGGTCGGGCGTTTTCCTGGCCCGTGGCCTGGTCCAGCACTACCTGTACGACAGCGACAAGACCGGCTGGCTGGCGTTCGCCCGCATCTCGATGGGTTACCCGGTCACCCTGGCCGCGCTGGGGCTGACGCTGCTGCTGGTCCGCCGGGTGCGCCGCCGTGCCGGACTGACCGGGGCCGTCGCCGTACCGGACTGATCGCCCGGCAGCGCGAGGTGGTCTGCCAGGCTCGGCTCACGTCGCGGCAGGCAGCCCGGGGTTCCGTGGGTCATGGCGTTGTGACCAGTTGTGATTCAATTGGTCACATGGTATCCGGTGAAGGCTCGATCCAGCGGTCGTTCCGGCTGTCGCGGCGAACGCTGGAGCAGCTCGATGCGATGGCGCGGGCTACCGGGGAGTCCCGCAACGCGCTGGCCGACCGGCTGCTCGGCGAGGCGATCAAGGCAGCGGCGCATCCGTTGATCCGGTTCCAGCCTGGTGCGCTCGGCCGCCGCCGCGCGCTCGTGGTGGGTACTCGGTTGTACGTGTACCAGGTGATCTCGACCCTGCGGGGCAACGACGGCGACGTGGACGAGACCGCGGAGGGCTTCGGGCTGGCGTCGCAGCTGGTCAGGGCCGCGCTGGCCTACTACGCAGACCACACCGACGAGGTGGACGAGGATGCCGCCGTCGCCGCGCAGCTTGAGCGCGAGGAGCGCGAACGCTGGGAACGCCAGCAGCGGGCCCTCGCGTGAAGCTCGCGCTTGACCACCACTACCCCTCCGCGATCGCCGAACAGCTCCGCATCATGGGCCATGACGCGGACGCTGCGGTCGAGCGGGGCTGGCAGCGCGAGCCGGACGAGGCACTGCTCGCCCTGTGCGTCGCCGAGCGTCGCACGCTGCTGACCAACAACGTCGGCGACTTCATGACCATCGTGCGCAGCTGGGCGGTACGCGGACAGCAGCACGCCGGGCTGGTCTTCACCTCCGACGCCAGCCTGCCCCGCACCCACGCCACGATCGGCAGGTACCTCACGCTGCTCGACGCGTTGCTCCGGGAACATCCCAAGCTGGAGGAGTTCGTCGACCGCATCCACTGGCTCTGACTACGCGTGGATGGCGGCGGCGACGCAGCCGATGATCTCTTTCGTGATCGCGGTGCTACCGCCCGCCGATGGTCTGGACCGTGGCGTCGATGACGGGCGGACGGGCGCGGCAGGGCGTGCGCCCGTGGCAGCAACTCATCGACATCCTTATCCGCCAACGACCACAACGGCAGCCCGGCGCATTCGGCCAGCAT
>JBKOWA010000473.1:0-4569 GCA_046724155.1 Actinomycetota bacterium | reverse complement strand
GCCATCACCTTGCCGCCCACCCGGCGGGCGATCGCCTTGACCCGGTTGTTGCCGGGCAGGAACGTCCCGGTCAGCAGCACGTTGATGACCCGGTTCAGGAAGTGGAACTCCACCAGGGTGCCGACCACGTCGGGCACCTGGTCGGTCGGGAACGGCGCGGCCACCTGCCCGACCGGCCGGATCATCACCGACTCGGCCCACTCGGCCACCGCCGTCAGCTCGGGGTCGCCGGCCAGCTCCGGCGCGCCGGACAGCAGGCTGGTGGCGAACGTCCCGGCGCCGCCGCCGTACAGCATGATGCTGTGCGCGTCGACGCAGAACGGGCAGTCGTTGAGCTTGGACACCTGCGCCGCCACCGCCTCCTTCACCAGGCGCGGCGCGGGGCCGGTGGACAGCAGCGCCTCCCGGAACAACCCCCAGCTCGCGGTCAGCATCTGCTCCGAGGGGGAGAACATGACGACCGCGTCGGGCAGCATCCCGATCTCCTTGCGGGCCTGGTCGTAGACGGCCCGGGCCACGCCCTGCGCGGCCTTGGCCGGCACGACGTCGACGTACTTCACGTTCTTCTGGGCCACAGCGGAACCTCCTGGTCGGACGGGGTGGACTGGCCGGCGGACGGCGTTGGGGAATCGGCGGCGCCGACGGGCCGGAGCTTCGGGCGGGCCTCGGGCGGGGGCTACAGCGGGCAGTTGCCGTGCTTGCGGTGCAGCGGCACCTCCCGCTTGGTGCGCAGCATGGCCAGCCCGCGGGACACCGCCGCCCGGGTCTGCGCCGGATCGATGACGTCGTCGACCAGGCCCCGCTCGGCGGCGTAGTACGGGTGCACCAGCTGCCCGGTGTACTCGGCGATCAGCTCGGCCCGCAGCTCGGCCGGGTCCGGCGCGGCGGCCAGCTCCCGGCGGAAGATCACGTTGACCGCGCCGTCGGCGCCCATCACCGCGATCTCGTTGGACGGCCAGGCCAGCGACAGGTCGCAGCCGATCGACCGGGAGTCCATCACGATGTACGCCCCGCCGTACGCCTTGCGCAGGATGACCTGCACCCGCGGCACGGTCGCCTCGCAGTACGCGTAGAGCAGCTTGGCCCCGTGCCGGATGATCCCGGCGTGCTCCTGGCTGGTACCGGGCAGGAAGCCCGGCACGTCCACCAGGGTCACCAGCGGGACGTTGAACGCGTCGCAGAACCGCACGAACCGGGCCGCCTTCTCGGACGCCCTGATGTCCAGCACCCCGGCCAGCACCAGCGGCTGGTTGGCCACCACGCCGACCACGTCGCCGTCGATCCGGGCCAGCGCGCAGATCACGTTGCCGGCCCACTCCTCGTGCAGCTCGAGGTACTCCCCGTCGTCCACCAGCTCGGCGATCACCATGCCCATGTCGTACGGCTTGTTCGGCTCGGCCGGGACGATCTCGGCCAGCCGCGGCCGGGCCTCGTCGCCGGCGCCCCGCTCGCCCATCGAGGGCGGCACCTCCAGGTTGCTCGCCGGCAGCATCGACACCAGGTAGCGGACGTCCTCCAGGCAGGTCTCCTCGTCGTCGTAGACGAACGTGGCCAGCCCGGACCGGGAGCCGTGCACGTCGGCGCCGCCCAGGTCGGCGTGGCTGATCTGCTCGCCGGTGACCGCCTGCACCACGTCCGGCCCGGTCAGGTACATCTGCGCGGTGTCCCGCACCATGAACACGAAGTCGGTCAGCGCCGGGGAGTAGGCGGCCCCGCCGGCGCACGGCCCGAGCACCACGCTGATCTGCGGGATCACCCCGGAGGCCCGCACGTTGCGGCGGAAGATCCCGCCGTAGCCGGCCAGCGCGGTGACGCCCTCCTGGATCCGCGCCCCGCCGCTGTCGTTCAGCCCGATCAGCGGCGCCCCGGCCGAGACCGCCAGGTCCATCACCTTCTGGATCTTGGCGGCATGCGCCTCTCCCAGCGACCCGCCGAAGACCATGAAGTCCTGCGCGTAGACGAACACCCGGCGGCCGTAGACCAGCCCCGAGCCGGCGACGACCCCGTCGGTGTGCGGCCGGTTCTCGCCCACCTTCAGGCCCGCCGCCTGGTGCCGGCGGAACAGGTCCAGCTCGGTGAACGAGCCCTCGTCCAGCAGCAGCGCCAGCCGCTCCCGGGCGGTCAGCTTGCCCAGGCCGTGCTGCCGGGCGATCGCCTCCTCCCGGCCGGCGGTGATCCGGGAGTGCATCTCGTCCCGGTTGTGCCGTAGCTGGCGCATCGACCGGTCCAGCCGGGCGGGCAGCTCCCGGACCTCGCGGCCGGACCGGCCGTGGTGCGGGTCAGGGTGGGCCGGTCGCGACTGCGGGACCGGCACGAAGTCGTACATCGGCGCGGACACAGCTCTTCTCCCTGAGATCGGCAGCTGGGTGGCTGGGCGGCGGGCGCTCAGCCGGTGGTCAGGACCTGCTTTCCGGCCACTGCACCGGCCTGCCGGTCGGACAGCAGCCCCCGCTGGTACAGCCAGCGCACGGTGTCGGCCATGGTCCGGGCGGCCGGCCGGGCCTCGATGCCCAGCGGCCTGCCGGCGCTCGCGTCCACCCGGGTGGCACACCAGCAGGTGTAGGCCGCGCCGTACTCGACCGGGATGTGGAACGGCCAGGCCCGCTGGACCAGCCCGGCGAGGGCGCCGACCGGCAGCACCGCGGCGGCCGGCAGGTAGCCGGTGGGCAGCGCCCGGCCGGTGACCGAGCGCAGGGTCCGGAGGAAGTCCCGGGTGCGCAGGTAGCGGCCCGGGCCGAAGTACCGCCCCGGCCCGGGCCACCCGTCCGACAGCAGGCCGGCGTGCAGCTCGGCGGTGTCCCGCACGTCACCGACCGGGAAGCCGCCCGACGGCCACACCGGCATCAGCCCGCGCAGCACGTTGCGCAGCCGCGCCGTCTGGTCACCCAGGTGCGGGTCGTGCGGCCCGAGCAGCGCCGGCGGGTAGGTGATGGCGAGCGGGGCGCCGTCCTCCTGGTGCCGGCGGGCGACCACCTCGGCGGCCGCCTTGCTGGCGAAGTACGGCTCCCGGGAGGTGCCGACCGGCGAGCCGGCGGTCAGCGGGCGGCGCCGGGACGGCATCAGCGCGACGATGCTGGAGACGTGGACGATCCGGCCGGCGCCGGCCGCCCGGGCGGCGTCCAGCACGACGCCGGTGCCCCGCGCGTTGACCGCCCGCATCCGGCCGTGGTCCCGGCTGTCGAAGGAGAACACCGAGGCCGCGTGCAGCACGCCGTCCGCGCCGCGCACCGCCCGCCGGACCGACAGCGGGTCGGTGACGTCGCCGACCACCACGTCCACGTCGGCCGGATCCACCCGCAGCGGCCCCAGGAGCGGCAACAGCGCCCGCTCCACGGCCGCCTCGGTGCGGACCAGGAGCCGCACCCGGTGGCCCCGCAGCAGCAGGGCCCGGACCGAGTGCGAGCCGACGTATCCGGTGCCTCCGGTCACCGCCACCAGCATCAGAGACTCTCCTCGGGTACCCGGGTCAGGCCCGGTGGATGGTCATGGGCAGGCCATCCTTGATCCGCAGGGAGAGCATCGCCTCACCGACGACCTCCCGGCCCGGCACCAGCTCCAGCCGGAACTCGCGGGCCACCATCGAGGCGACGAAGACGGCTTCCATCATTCCGAGGTTGTTGCCGATGCAGAACCGCGGCCCGGCGCCGAACGGGATGTAGGCGTACCGGTTCCGGACAGCGGCCTGGTCGGTGGCGAACCGCTCCGGGTCGAACCGGTCCGGGTCGGGCCAGAACTCCGGGTGCCGGTGCAGCGTGTACGGGCAGATCAGCACGTCGGCACCGGTCGGGACGTCGAACCCGCCGACCTGGTCCGGCCCGACCGCCCGGCGCGGCAGGATCCAGACCGGCGGGTGCAGCCGCATCGCCTCCTGGATGACCATCGTGGTGTAGGTCAGCCGGTGCAGGTCCTCGTAGCTCGGCAGCCCCTCGCCGAGCACCTCGCGGGCCTCGGCCCGCATCCGCTCGCCGACCTCGGGGTGCCGGGCGATCTCGGACCAGGTCCACGACAGCGTGCTCGCCGTCGTCTCGTGCCCGGCCAGCAGGATCGTCAGCATCTCGTCCCGCAGCCGCCGCCGGCGCACCTTCCCGTCCGGCTCGTCGGCGTAGTCGGCCAGCAGCCGGGACAGCACGTCGTCGCTGTCCTGGCTGCCCCGGTCGCGGCTGCGCACGATGTCCAGCACGATCCGGTCCAGCTCGCGGCGGGCGGCCCGGAACCGGAGGTGCCGGGGCAGGGGCACCGCGTGCGGCACCATGTTGAGGGTCATCATCTCGAACATGGCCTGGTCCTGCACCACGTCGAAGGCGTGCCCCATGGACTCGTACGCGCCCAGGTCGGCGTTCAGCAGGGTCTGGCCGAGCACCGCCAGGGTCAGCGCGGTCATCACCTTGACCACGTCCACCGGCGGGGTCGGGCCCTTACGGGTGCGCCGCCGCCAGCTGCGCGACGAGCTGGTCACCATCCTGCTCGCCGGGCACGAGACCACGGCCAGCACGCTGTCCTGGACGTGGTACGAGATCGACCGGCAGCCCGCGATCGCGGAGCGGATGCGGGCCGAGGCGCAGGAGGTGC
>JBKOWA010000590.1:0-3026 GCA_046724155.1 Actinomycetota bacterium | reverse complement strand
GTTCGTGGTCGCTCGCCTGGTCGTGGAACTCCGAGTTCACGTGCACCACGTCGTAGTCGAACCGCCGCAGGCACAGGCAGCGCAGCGGCTGCAGCACCGACAGCCCGCGGCTGATCAGGATGTGGTCGAGCACCTCCGAGTTGCCCTCGAAGTCGTAGGTGTACCGCTCGGCTAGCGGCAGGGTGCGCGGCAGGTCGATCAGCGCGGTGCTCCCGCTGCCGACCAGGATGTTCGTGGTCTCGGAGAAGTCGAAGTCGTTCAGGTCGCCGAGCACCACCACGTTGGCCGTCGGGTCGATGGCGAGGATCTGGTCCACGAAGGACCGCACCTCGGTTGCCTGCTGGTGCCGCTGGGTTTCGCTGGGGAACAGCGGCGGCTGGTGGTGGCCGAACAGCGGGTCGTCGCCGCCCTTGGAGTTGAAGTGGTTGGCGATGACGAACAGCCGCCGGCCCAGCCAGCGGAACTCGCCCGCCAGCGGCTTGCGGCTGGAGGTCCAGGCCGTGCTGGTCGGGTCGATCCGGCCCGGTGACACCGACAGCGCCGCAAAGTGGTTGTCGGCCACCACGGTGACCGGGGTGGTGGCATCGCCGCCGGGGCGGTCGACGAAGGACAGGCCGCGGTCGGTGCGGAACAGGAACGCCTGCCGGATGTTGCCGCCGGGCTGGCCGCCGTCGGCGTTGTTGACCGGGTCGATCTGGCGCCACTCGTACGCCGGCCCGCCGGCCGCGGTAATGGCGGCGACCAGCTTGCCGAGGGTCTGGTCGGCGGCCACCGTGCCGTCGTTGACGGCGCCGCTGTTGTCCTGGATCTCCTCCAGGGCGAGCAGGTCGGGGGCGGCCAGGTTGTGCACGATGATGTCGGCCAGCCGGTCGAACTTGGTCTGCGGGTCGGACGGCGCCAGGTTCTCCACGTTGAACGTGGCCACGGCGACCTCGTGCTGCATCGGCTCCTCGGTGGACTCCCGGCCGAGGCCGCCGTCGTACCGGGTCGGGCTCGCCGTCGGCAGCAGGAAGAAGTTGCCGAAGTTGTAGCTGAGCACGCCCACCACCGCGCCGGCGTAGATGTCGCCGACGTTCGCCGCCGGGACGCTGGCCAGCGCGTCGTCCATGATCACCCGTTCGGGGTTGAAGTCGTTCGGCTGGACCACCAGGCCGCCGCGGGTGGTGGCCACCCCGGAGCCGGCCGGCGCGATCGGCGTCTCGCCGAAGCTGGTGTTCGTCGGGCCGACCACCCGCGGGTCGTCGAGCTCCAGCAGCATGCCCTCCATCGACTCCCAGAAGTCGATCCCGTCGACCGTGGCGTCGAAGACGCCGGAGGTCTCCACGTCGCCGGTGGCGTCGTCCTCGATCACCGCCGGTGGCGGCACCCGGCCGCCGTCGCCGACCAGGGTGGCCGCCGGCAGCGGGTTGCCGTGCGAGTCGACCACCACGACCGGGCTGGTGATCTCGGTGATGCTCAGCCCGCTCGCGCCCGGCCGGAACTCCTGCACCTTGCCGGCGACCGTGACGGCGTCACCCACCGCGACCGCGGCCGCCGCCGTGCTACCGAAGACGGCGATGCCCTCGCTGGTCGCGATGGAGCCGTCCGGGCTCGGGTCCTGCATCCAGAACTGGTTGCCGGCCTTCGCGGTGACGATGCCGGTGACGTCGGTGACCTGCAGGCCGACCAGCGGCGAGCGGTGCGCGGCGCCCTGGATGTCGTGGATCTTCGCCGGGACGCCGGGCGGCGGGGGCTGCTGGCCGCCGCTGCCGGCCGGGTCGGGGGCCCCGGCGGTGAAGTCGGCGGCGTTGTTGTCGGTGTCGGTGGAGCCGCCGCCGGCCCGCAGCGCTGCGGTGGTGTTCGACAGGGTGGGCGCCGCCGCGGTGCCCTCGTAGTCCGTCGCGCCGCCGCTGGGGCTGCTGCCGTAGCCGACGTAGTCGTGCACCGGGGCCGCGGCGTGGCAGATGGCGCCGCAGACGCCGGTCAGCACGGTCTGGTTGGTGACCAGGGCGACCTTGCCGGCGGTGGCCGACATCGAGATGCTGCCGGTCGCGTCCGGGGTCGGCAGCGGCGTGGTGCCGCCGGCGCCGGCCGCCTCCTGGATCAGGTACCGGGCGCCGGGGGCCAGCGTGCCGGTCAGGTTGGTGACCTGCCAGGTGCTGCCTGCCGCGGAGGCGTACTGCACGCTCCAGCCGGACAGGTCGACGCCGGTCGCGCCCTTGTTGTAGAGCTGGATGTAGTCGTTGGTGTACGTGGCGCCGGTGTTGCCGCCGCCGCCGTACACCTGGCTGATCAGCACGTCCGTCGAGATCGCAGCGGCCGGTCCGCTGCTGGCGACAAGTGCCGCGCCGGCAGTCGCTACGATGCCGAGCAGCGCGGCGACACGGCGGGACGGGAGCACGTTCACAGGCCTCTCCTTTGGGGCTGGGGCGCTGCGCGTCCTGTGGGGCTGGGCGCTGCGCGCCAACCCTGCGGTCGTACCACGGCGGTCGGCCGCTGTCCGGGGATCGCCCAGAAGTTCCCCATCCGGCCGCCTTGCTACGCCGGCCGGGTGCAGCCCGGTTAGGCCGATCCATGGCGGCAGCTCCACCACGCAGCCGACACGCCGAGCGAACTCAAAATCTGCTTTACCAGGGCGAACTTGTTATTCAGTGTCCTCCCCGGTTATTCAGTGTCCTCCCGGCCTGCCCGCTCCCCTCGATAAGAGACACGGGCCGTACGGTCGCGGCCGGATGCGGCCGACATACATACGTCAGTCCGAGCAGTGCGGGGAGTTGTCCGGTTCGGCTTCCAACAACCGTCGGCCAGATCGGGTGGACAAGCGTCCCACCGACAGGTGCAAGCAAGCATGCTGCCCGGCCGCCTTGTTGAGCCTGTTTGCGATGGTCTCGGCAACGGCGTCTCCGAGGAGCCCGATGATCATGCAGAACTTCCCGTACGTGAAGACTTTGAGAACTCGGCAGGCAGCTATGAGAGCGACGCTCTTCGATACGGAGCCGGCGACAGGATGTTTGTCAAGCTCTTGAGCGTACCGCCTGGTGGCGGAC
>JBKOWA010000331.1:0-3103 GCA_046724155.1 Actinomycetota bacterium | reverse complement strand
CGAGCAACGTCCGCGGCTCGACCTCGGCCGTTACCGTTCTCCCGTTCAGGGTGTACGCGATGGTGATTCGATCTGCCGCTGGCACAGGGCGCCTCCAACCTCCGGGTCGAACGGCGACGGCCCGCGAACCCGCGTCACCCTCCCCGTTCCACGAGCTGGTCAGCGGACAGCCTCGGTAAGGCCGATCACGGATTGGTCCACATCGACTAGAGGAATGGTTCAGCCGACCACGACCAGTAACCAACCCGACAACACGATCCCGGCTCACCGCGAAGAGCTTGTTGAGATCGTGCTGCGGCGGCGCGGTACGGTGCGCCTTGATGGACCGCAGCCTCACCCGCCCGAAGCAGGGTGTCCCCGGCGGCGAGGGCGCGCCCCACGCAGCTGGTGCCGCGCTGGTGGTCGGCGCGTTGGGCGTGGTGTTCGGTGACATCGGTACCAGCCCGATCTACACGATGCAGACGGTCTTCAACCCGGGTGACCCGCGGCCGGTCCCGGTCAGCGTGCAGAGCGTCCTCGGCATCGCGTCGTTGGTCTTCTGGTCGGTGTTGATCATTGTCACGGTGACGTACGTGGTCCTGGTTATGCGCGCCGACAACGACGGCGAGGGCGGGATCATGGCGCTGATCACCCTGATCCGGCAGCACGGTGCGCCTGGCGGCCGGCGGGTGGCGGCGGTGCTGGCCGCGCTGGGGATCTTCGGTGCGTCCCTCTTCTTCGGCGACAGCATGATCACACCGGCGATCTCGGTGCTGTCGGCTGTCGAAGGGCTCAAGGTCGTCCAGCCGTCCCTGGAGCACCTTGTCGTGCCGATCACGGCGGTGATCATCCTCGGGCTGTTCGCGGCCCAGCGGATGGGCACCGCAGCGGTGGGGCGGCTGTTCGGCCCGGTGATGGTCGGGTGGTTCCTTGCCATCGCCGCGTGCGGGATCCGGGGCGTCGCCCTGCGGCCGCAGGTGCTGCAGGCGTTGTCTCCGACATACGCGGCCGGCTACCTGGTCGGTCACTTCCCGACCGCGTTCTTCGCGCTGGCCGCGATCGTGCTGGCGGTGACCGGCGCGGAAGCACTGTACGCGGACATGGGCCATTTCGGGCGGCCGGCGATCACTCGTGGCTGGCTGATCCTGGTGTTCCCGGCCTGCATCCTCAGCTACCTCGGTCAGGGTGCGCTGATCCTGGACGACCCGGCGCGGAACCTGGCCAGCCCGTTCTTCCTGCTCGTCCCGGGATGGGGCCGGCTGCCGATGGTGCTGCTGGCCACCGCGGCGACCGTCATCGCGTCCAGGCCGTGATCACCGGCGCCTTCTCCGTGGCGTCCCAGGCGGCGCAGCTCGGGTACCTGCCGCGGCTGCGGATCGCGCACACCTCCGAGCAGACGATCGGCCAGATCTACGTGCCGTGGATCAACTGGACGCTGATGGTCTGCGTGCTCACGCTGGTGTTCGCGTTCCGCAGCTCGGCCGCCCTGGCGTTCGCCTTCGGCATGGCCGTGACCGGCACGATCACGATCACGACGCTGCTGTACTTCTACATCGTCCGCGCGCACCGCGGCGCGCCGCTGTGGCTGGTCATCCTCGGCGCAGGCGCCCTGCTGGCCGTCGATCTGCTGTTCCTCGCCGCGAACCTGACCAAGCTGGTCCACGGCGCCTGGCTGCCGCTGCTGATCGGCATCATCGCGTTCACGGTACTGACGACCTGGCAGCGCGGCCGGGCGATCGTCACCCGGCAACGCGAACGCGACGAGGGATCACTTCGGGCGTTCATCGACGACCTGCACGCGCTACAGCCGCCGCTGCGGCGCGTGCCCGGCACCGCGGTGTTCCTCAACCGCGGCAAGCAGACCGCGCCGCTGGCCCTGCGGGCGAACGTCCAACACAACCGGGTGCTCCACGACCACGTCGTGATCATGTCGATGGAGACCCTACCGGTACCCCGGGTGCCGCCAGCAGACCGGCTCGCCGTGGACGACTTCGGCTACACCGACGACGGGATCACCCACGTCACCGCCCGGTTCGGCTACATGGACGAGCCGAACGTGCCCGCCGTCATGCGGCAGCTGGAGACCGCCGAAACCGAACGCCCCGTCGACACCGCCGGCGCCTCCTACTTCCTCTCCAAGATCGACCTGCGCGCGGGCGACGCACCCACGATGCCACGCTGGCGCAAACGCCTGTTCATCGCCACCTCCCGCATCACCGCCGACGCCGCCGAAGCCTTCGACCTGCCCCGCGACCAAACCGTGATCATGGGCTCCCACATCGAGCTGTAACGCCCATACCCAGGCACTGCGCCGCACCGACCCGGACCGGCCGGCCGAAACCAGGCGACGTCAGCTATGACGATGTGATCATCTCACGAGTCCCTGACACGCTCGTCGCGTCGGCAGGACGGCGGCCTTCAGCCCTGAGGCGCTCCCTGGTCGCAACGTCATCGGGCGCCCAAGGCCACGCGGACGAGGCTCCGACACCACCCCCGCGCCAGACGCGGTGGCTCAGCGCTCCGGCTGACCCGCCGGGCGCCAGCAGTCGCTTACCGGCTTGCGGGTAGGTGCCAGGCGGTGAGGACCAGCGTGTAGGTGTTGCTGATGTCGCGAGCGGTGATGCGGATGTAGGCCAGGGTGTTGTCGACGCTGAGCACGCACAACTGGTCGCCGGCATTGAGCTCGGTGCCGTCGGCTGCCGGTGAGGTCCACACCGCGTCCAGGCAGCCGGCCGGGTCGCCGACACCGGCCAGGCTGACCCCGCCAGCGCGGTCGTCGTCGAGGTAGAGGCCCGGGCGAGCGGTGCAGGTCGCGTCGATGCCCAGGTCGGCGCCGGCTTGTCGGTCGGGATCGACCCGGTGCGTATCGATGTCGAGCCGCGGACCGTGTCCGCAGGTCCCCTTGGGCACTGGCATGGTCAGGCGGACGTTGTGATACGCCACGGTCACCCCAGCTGGCTGGCTGCCTGACCAGCCGGCGTAGCCCAGCCAGGCTGCCAGTACGGCGCCGGCCAGTGCCGCGCCAACGCGAGCCAGGGTCACCCTGCGGGCACTGGCCCGCCGGGCGCGCATCGCGGCGATCCAAAGCGCGGCGGAGCACGCCGCGAGCAGGGCGACCCCGGCC
>JBKOWA010000135.1:0-5713 GCA_046724155.1 Actinomycetota bacterium | reverse complement strand
CCCTTGGCCAGGTCGAGGTGCACCGCCGGCTCCACCCCGGTGCGCTCGGCGAGCAGCACGGCCGCCCGCCACGCCAGGTTGCTCTGGTCGGCCGGCAGCTCGGCGGCGCCCTCACCGGAGACCGCCACCGTGAGCGAGCGGGCCGGCGAGGCGGTCACCTCGTCGTACAGCGAGATCGCCTGGAACACGGTGACCAGCTCGTGGTAGCCGTCCGGCCGCAGCGGGCCCACTCCCAGGTACAGGTTGATCTTGGCAGGTACCCGGACGGTGACCGGCTCGGGAACGCCGACGAGCGGGGACAGCGCGGGCTCCTTCCGGGGTCGCGGAAACGCCTGTCGACTGTACGTGTGCCCAACAGGGGCGCCAGCCCCGGCTGCGGCCCACCGCGGCGGCCAAGATCCGTTAAGTCATCCTGGGCGCGGCCTGCGGGGTGGCGGTGACACTCTATGTCGGGCCGGCCGGTGCAGGGCCGCGGCGGTGCCGCTAATGCCGCCCCGCGGCGGTGCCCCTAATACCGCGCCGCGGCGGTGCCCCTAATGCCGCGCCGCGGCGGTGGCCGCTATCCGGGCGAACGCGGCGACGTCCAGGGACTCCCCGCGGACACCGGGATCGACGCCGGCCGCCCGCAGGACCTCCTCGGCCCGCCCCCGCGAGCCCGCCCAGCCGGCCAGCGCCGCCCGCAGCGTCTTGCGCCGCTGGGCGAACGCGGCGTCCACCACCGCGAACACCGCGGTCCGGTCCGCACCCGGTGGCGGATCCCGGCGGGTGAACGCCACCAGCCCGGAGTCCACATTGGGCACCGGCCAGAACACCGCCCGCGGCACCTGGCCGGCCCGGCGGGCGGACGCGTACCAGGCCAGCTTGACCGACGGCACACCGTACACTTTGGAGCCGGGAGACGCCGTGAGCCGCTCGGCGACTTCGGCCTGCACCATCACCAGGCCGTGCCGCAGCTCGGGGATCTCCGCCAGCAGGTGCAGCACCACCGGAACCGCCACGTTGTACGGCAGGTTGGCGACCAGCGCGGTGGGCGGCGGGCCGGGCAGCGCGGTGCGGGCGAGGGTGAGCGCGTCGGCGGCCAGCACGGTCAGCCGGGCCGCGCGGTCCGGCAGCCGCCTGTCCACAACAGACGGCAGGAAAGCAGCGAGCGCCCGGTCGATCTCGACCGCGAGCACCGCACCGGCCACCGGCAGCAGGCCGAGGGTCAGCGAGCCCAGCCCCGGACCCACCTCGAGCACCACCTCGCCGGGGCTGAGGGCGGCGGTGCGCACGATGCGCCGCACCGTGTTGGCATCGTGCACGAAGTTCTGCCCGAGCGCCCGGGTCGGCCGGACGCCGAGACGGGCCGCCAGGTCCCGCACGTCGGCAGGACCCAGCAGCCCGTCCGTCACACGCACCACCGTCTCTCCCCGTGCCGGGGCGTCCCCCTGCCGGGGTGTGTGAGCCCCGTTAGTCGTACAGGTGGTACCCGCAAGCCGGCCACGGGGAGCTGCCCCGGGCGGCGTATATCTTCGATGCGATCGCGATCTGCTGCTCCCGGGTGGCCAGGTCGGCCCGCTCCGCGTACTGCCCGCCGCCGGCGCCCAACCAGGTGGTGTAGTCGAACTGCAGGCCGCCGTAGAAGCCGTTTCCGGTGTTGATGTGCCAGTTGCCACCGGACTCGCACTGCGCCAGCGCGTCCCAGTTGAGCCCGTTCGATGGCGCCGCCGGGGTGGCCGCAGGCTGCTTGGTGCCCACCCGGATCACCTTGGGCTGCGCCGGGGTGACCATCCGGCTGTGCTGCACGGTGCTACCGGCCTTCTTGCCGCTGATGTACACCAGCAGGTAGGTGACCTGCTGCACACCCGGCCGGCCCGGCTTGGCCACGACTTCGGTGCCCTTGAGCAGGGTCGAGTCCGGCTTGCGCTGCACCGGCGGGGTCAGCGGCACGTTCCTGGTCACGGTCTGGTACCGCACCCGGATCAGCACGATCGTCATGCCGTCGGTCACCGGCGCGCCGGTGGCCACCGACATCCGGTCGTCGCGGGCCAGCGTGATGTGGTTGTCCGCGAGTGTCTCCTCGACGGTGGCCGCCGACGTGGTCAGCTGGCGCGGCCGGCCGTCCAGCACCAGCGTCACCGTCTTCGGGGTTCGGATGGTCAGGACGAAGCCGTTCAGCGGCAGCCGGACCGAGCGGTCCGCGGACAGCGCCAGCCCTTTCTGCCGGTAGCCGATCTGGTCCAGCGCCTCGTCCACGGACGTGGCGGTGACCCACACCTGCCGGGTCTGCCCGTCCACGGTCAGGGTCAGCAGGCGACCGCGGCGGACGACCACCTCGACGCCGTCCTTGAGCGAAGTGTCCCGCACGGGCGCCACGGTGTCGTGCGCACCGACGGTGAGGCGCTCCTGGTCGAGCATCCGCCCCACCGTGCCGGCATAGGTGCCGACGTGCCGGACGTCTCCGTCGATGCGGAGTGTGATGTCTTTCTGCATCCCGGCCCAGGCGAGCGAACCGCCAGCCAGGACCACCAGGACGAATGCGTAGATGCCGAGCTTCAGGGGAGTCAGTCTCAGGCGACTAGGGCTCTCCACAGGGCTCCCAACCGAGTGCCGCCCGGGCAGGGAGCGCTGGTCCGGGCCCGACACGGCCGACCCGCGGACGTCGATCTCGATGGTGCGTTCCGCGTCGTAACCGTGCCGGCGGTTCCCCGGGGCGTACCCATCCCGGCTGTCAGTGGGGAGACGATAGGTGCCCGGCGCCGATTTGGCCAACCCGCCCCTGGCCCGAGGCGGCGGCAGCGCGGCCCGAGGCGGCGGCTCAGCCCGGCCCGAAGACGGCCTCCCCGGTGGTCCTGACGGTCTCGCATACGGCGTCCAGGTCAACGCGTTTCACCTCAGCGATGCAGCGCAGAGTGAGCGGGACGAGGTACGGCCCGTTAGGCCGACCGCGGTACGGCATGGGGGTCAGGAACGGCGCGTCCGTTTCGACCAGAATCTGGTCGAGTGGGGCGACCCCGACCGCTTCACGCAGGGACTGGGCGTTCTTGAAGGTGATATTTCCGGCAAAACTCATGACGTAGCCTCGATCGGAGCAAACTCTAGCCATCTCTGCGTCACCGGAAAAGCAGTGGAACACCACCCGTTGGGGTGCCTCTTCCTCCAGAAGGACGCGGAGGACGTCACCGTGCGCATCCCGGTCGTGGATCACTAGGGCCAGGTCATGCCGCTTCGCGATGTCGATGTGCCGCCGGAACGACTCTTCCTGTGAGGAAAGTCCCTCCGCCGAGGTGCGGTAGTAGTCCAGCCCGGTCTCCCCGACGCCGCGCACCCGGGGCAGCGCCGCGAGCCGCTCGATCTCCTCCAGCGCGGCGTCCAGCTCGCCCTTCGCGGCCAGCCTCGGGGCCTCGTTCGGGTGCAGCGCCACCGTGGCCAGCACCGCCTCGTGCTCGGCCGCGGTCTCGGCCGACCAGCGTGAGGTGGGCACGTCGATGCCGACCTGCACCACCCGCACGATCCCCACCGCCCGGGCCTGCGCCACCGCGTCGGCCACCGGGGTGCCCATCAGGTCGAGGTGGCAGTGGCTGTCCAGGGCGGGCACCGGCAACGGCTCGGGCGGGGGCGGCGGCTCCCCCTCCCGGCCGGCGCTCCGGCTCACCCGAGCTCCCGGCGGTGACCCCTCACGGCTGCTGCCCGAGCCGGGCCAGCTCGCTGTCCACAATGGACGGGTCGAGCTTGGTGAAGACCGGCACCGGGGGCTCGAGGCGGCGACCGGCAGGCAGCGGCACCGACTCCCAGCGCGCCAGGGTGCGGTAGTCGCCGGTGAGCACCCGGTAGGGCGGGCCGCCGTCCTGCTCCACCTCGCGCAGCTCGGGCATCCCGGACCACACCCCGGTGCCGCCGAGCAGCTCGAACACCCGCTGCGAGGAGTGCGGCAGGAACGGGGTGAGCAGGGTCTTGCAGTCGTCCACCACCTGCAGCGTGGTGTGCAGGATGGTCGCCACCCGGGCCGGGTCGGACTCCCGCAGCTTCCACGGGGCGGTCTCGGACAGGTACTTGTTCGCCTCCGCCACCACCCGCATCGACTCGGTGATGGCCGCCTTGAACCGGGACCGGCCGAGCAGCTCACCGACCGCGGCGAAGCCGGCCTGCGACCGGGCCAGCAGGTCACGGTCCACATCGGACAGCTCGCCGGCCTCGGGGACCCGGCCGAAGTTCTTCGCGGCCAGCGAGATCGACCGGTTGACCAGGTTGCCCCAGCCGGCGACCAGCTCGTCGTTGGTGCGGCGGAGGAACTCGGCCCAGGTGAAGTCGGTGTCCTGGGCCTCCGGCCCGGCCACCGACAGGTAGTAACGCAGCGCGTCCGGCTCGTACCGGGACAGGAAGTCCTTGACCAGGATGCCCACCCCGCGGGAGGCGGAGAACTTCTGCGCCTCCATGGTGAGGAACTCGCTGGAGACCACCTCGTACGGCAGGTCCAGCGCACCGTACGAGCCCGGCTCGTCGCCGCGGTCGCCCATGCCCGAGTAGCCGAGCAGCATCGCCGGCCAGATCTCGGAGTGGAAGACGATGTTGTCCTTGCCCATGAAGTAGTGCGCCTCGGCATCCGGGCGCTGCCACCAGGCCCGCCACGCCTCCGGGTCGCCGGACCGCTGGGCCCACTCCATGGACGCCGACAGGTAGCCGATCACCGCGTCGAACCAGACGTAGATCCGCTTGTCCGGCCGGTCCCGCCAGCCGTCCAGCGGCACCGGAACCCCCCAGTCCAGGTCTCGGGTGATGGCCCGCGGCTTGAGGTCCTTCAGCAGGTTGAGCGAGAACTTGACCACGTTCGGCCGCCAGTTGGTGCGCGACCGGAGCCAGCCGGCCAGCGACTGGCTGAACGCGGCCAGGTCGAGGAAGTAGTGCTCGGACTCGACGAACTTCGGGGTCTCGCCGTTGATCCGGCTGCGCGGGTCGATCAGGTCGGTCGGGTCCAGCTGGTTGCCGCAGTTGTCACACTGGTCGCCACGGGCCGCGCCGTACTTGCAGATCGGGCAGGTGCCCTCGATGTACCGGTCGGGCAGGGTGCGCCCGGTGGACGGCGAGATCGCCCCGAGGGCGCTGCGCGGGAAGATGTAGCCGTTCTTGAGCAGCCCGAGGAACAGCTCCTGGACGACGGCGTAGTGGTTGCGGGTGGTGGTGCGGGTGAACAGGTCGTAGCTCAGCCCCAGGTCGCGCAGGTCCTCGGCGATCACCAGGTTGTAGTGGTCCGCGGTCTGCTGCGGCGTGCGGCCCTCCCGGTCGGCGGCCACCAGGATCGGCGTGCCGTGCTCGTCGGTGCCGCTGACCATCAGCACCTGGTGACCGGCCATCCGGTGGTAGCGCGCGAAGATGTCCGAGGGAACGCCGAAGCCGGCGACGTGACCGATATGGCGTGGCCCGCTGGCATACGGCCAGGCCACCGCGGTGAGAACATGCTTGCCGCTGGACATGCCGGTCAGCCTAGTGGCGGCCGGCGGCCCGGCTCATCCCCGTTCCACCGCCTGTGGACAACGCAGGCCCCTGTGGATATCCGGCACCCCACCCACCCCACCCTCACCCGGTGCCGCGAGCGGCCAGCACCGCGTCGTACACCACCCGCTTCGGCACCCCCGCCTGCCGGGCAACGGCCGCGATGGCCGCCCGGCGGTCCTCGCCGGCCTGCTCCCGGTCCGCCACCGCGCCGGCCAGCGTCGCCGGGTCGGCGCTCGCGGCC
>JBKOWA010000584.1:0-2130 GCA_046724155.1 Actinomycetota bacterium | reverse complement strand
CCCACCGCCGCCGCCATGATGCACGGCCCCTCACCCAGGCTGTACTGGATGGTGTCGATCTCCCGAACGAACGGCGCGGTGGCCACGACGGTGTCCACCCGGTGCTCCTCCATCAGCGTCAACCCCGCACCGTCGGCGCCCGGAATGGCCCGCACCGCGAACTCCGCGACCCGGGTCAGCAAGTCCTCCAACCCCAACCGCCCGGTAGCCAACCGGGACAGCGCGACCAGGCTCTGCCGCAGGTCGTTCTCGGCCGCCGCCGCGCCCGGCCCCACGTCCGTCATCCGCCGACCATCCCCGCACCACCCTCCACGGCCGCTCCGAAGACGGTACTTCAGACCCGCCTGCCGAACCCCGCCGGAGACCGCTACCGGCCTCGCCACGAGCGCCGCGGCAGCCGGCGCCCGGACTGTTAGAGTCCTGAGTAGCCGCGTCGTGCAGCGGCTGCGCCGGTCCTGGTAGGCCGGCAGTCTCGAGGCCGGGCCGTGCGCCTGAACCTGCTGTACACATCGACTCCGCTGCACACCGGCCACCTGGCGGTCAGCGGGATCGTCGACTGGAGCACCATCAACTCCTTCCGCGCCGGTCTGTCCCATTTCCGGCAGACACGCCGGCCGGACGGCCTGGTCGACCTCACCGGGCTGCTGTCGTGGTCGCCACAAGCACAGGCCGCCCTGGCCGGTGCGATCTGGGCCGCGCAGCTACACGGCGGACACCTCACGGTCGTCGGCCTCCAGCCGATCCCGGCCTGGCAGGCCAGAGACTCGGGGCTACCTGGCACCGACCCGCTGACCGAGGACGCTCCTACCGGTTGGGGCCACGGTCTCGACAACGGCCGCACTCCGGCCGCTCACTGATCGAGCGGAGCGGAACCGGGGGACGTTCGGCGCCTTCGGCGTGGTGGCTGCTGTCGTGCGCGGTCATGACCACCACCTGTTCGATCCCCGGCAGTGCCCCGGTCCGCTCGGCCTGGTCGGGCCGGCCACCGTCTCGACGGTAGGCGGATCCGGCGGCCACGGCGAGGTCCGCCGGAACGGCGACCGTCTACATGCTGGCGATCAGCTTGTCGACCCGCTCGTCCACGGCCCGGAACGGGTCTTTGCACAGCACCGTCCGCTGCGCCTGGTCGTTCAGCTTCAGGTGCACCCAGTCCACGGTGAAGTCGCGGCGCTTCTCCTGCGCCCGGCGGATGAACTCGCCGCGCAGCCGGGCCCGGGTCGTCTGCGGCGGCACGTTCTTGGCTTCGAAGATCGCCACGTCGCCGGTCACCCGGTCCACCATGCCCTTGCGCTCCAGCAGGTAGTACAGGCCGCGGCCGCGGTGGATGTCGTGGTAGGCGAGGTCGAGCTGGGCGACCCGAGGCGAGGACAGCGACAGGCCGTGCCGGGACCGGTGCCGCTCGATCCACTGGTATTTGGTCGCCCAGTCGATCTCCCGGTCGATCTGGCCGAGGTCGCCGCTGCCGATCGCGTCCAGGGTGCGGCCCCACAGCTCGATCACCCGCTTGGTGACCGCGTCGTCGTCGCCGCGCCGCTCGACGAAGTCCACCGCCTTCTGGTGGTACTCCCGCTGCACGTCCAGCGCGGTCGCCTCCCGGCCGTTGGCCAGCTTCACCCGGCGCCGGCAGGTGATGTCGTGGGAGACCTCGCGGATGGCGCGGATCGGGTTCTCCAGGGTGAAGTCGCGGAACACCACCCCGGCCTCCAGCATCCGCAGCACCAGGTCGGTCGAGCCGACCTTGAGCAGCGTGGTCGTCTCGCTCATGTTCGAGTCGCCGACGATCACGTGCAGCCGCCGGAACCGCTCCGCGTCCCCGAGCGGCTCGTCCCGGGTGTTGATGATCGGCCGGGACCGGGTGGTCGCGCTGGAGACGGCCTCCCAGATGTGCTCGGCGCGCTGGGACAGGCAGAACACCGCCCCACGCGGGGTCTGCAGCACCTTGCCGGCGCCGCAGATCAACTGCCGGGTGACCAGGAACGGGATCAGCACGTCGGCCAGCCGGCCGAACTCGCCGTGCCGCGAGACCAGGTAGTTCTCGTGGCAGCCGTACGAGTTCCCGGCCGAGTCGGTGTTGTTTTTGAACAGATAGATATCGCCTGCGATCCCTTCTTCATGGAGGCGATGCTCGGC
>JBKOWA010000541.1:0-3597 GCA_046724155.1 Actinomycetota bacterium | reverse complement strand
GCCGCAGCCGCCCGGCGTGCCGGTCCCCGGCCCCGGCGGGCCGAACGGGCTGCCCGGACCGGGGCAGGGTGGCCTGCCCTCGCTCGGGGGCCCGGACGACCCGGGTGTGCTGGCCAGCCGGCTCCGCGAGCCGTGGGGGCTGGCCGTGCTCCCCGACGGCAACGCGGTCGTCGGCGAGCGGCCGACCGGCCGGGTGCTGCTGGTGCACGGCGACCGCACGCCGCCGCGGAACGTGCAGACGATCGGCGGCCTGGACACCGCCGGTGACGGGGGGCTGCTCGGCATCGCGCTGTCGCCGGCCTACCACGAGGACCGGCTGGTCTTCGCCTACCTGACCACCCGCACCGACAACCGGGTGGTGAAGTTCGAGCTGGGCAGCCCGCCGACGCCGGTGCTGACCGGCATCCCGAAGGGGCGGACCGGCAACGGCGGCCGGATCGCGTTCGGCCCCGACCGCATGCTCTACATCGGCACCGGCGACACCGGGCGGCCGCAGCTGGCCCACGACCCCCGCAGCATGGCCGGCAAGATCCTGCGGGTGACCGAGTTCGGCAAGCCGGCGCCGGGCAACCCGACGCCCGGGTCCCGGGTCTACACCGCCGGCAACGGCGACGTGTCGGGGCTGTGCTGGACCGACGACCGGGTGATGTTCGACCTGGAGAACGCCGGCGGCACCGCCGAGCTGAACCGGATCTCCGCCGGCCGTGACTACGGCTGGCCGGCCGGGCACGGCACCGGCGCCCGCCAGGCCGGCCCCGAGCTGACCGTCCCGGCCAGGGTGGGACCGGTCGGCGGCTGCGCACTCATCCGGTTCGGGCTGTTCATGGCGATGCTGGGCGGCAAGCGGCTGCTCGCCGCGTCCCTGGACACGAACGCCGAGCCGGGCGAGGTGCGGCCGCTGCTGGAGGGCAGCTACGGCCGGCTGCGGACGGTCGAGGCCGGCCCGGGCGGGACGCTCTGGCTCACCACCGCCAACCGGGATGGCAAGGGCCGGCCGATCCCGGCCGACGACCGGGTGATCCGGATCGACCCGCCGGAATCCACCACGTCTCCGGTCTGACTCTTCGGTCGGAGCGGTTGCCGGCGACCTGGACCTGGAGCACCGGCGGAGCCGCGTCGCCGCGGCTACCGGTGGCCTGGCGCAGCACCCGGCTACCGTTTTGCGAGGAGGAAAGAGCGAGGAGGAAAGAGACAGCGAAGTTGCACCCCGCCAGGGTCAGCGGGGTGCACCTCGCCGGTCAGCGGATCCGCGGACGCCCGGGGTTACCGGAGGTTGCGGCTACCGGAGGCCGAGCGCCAGCGGATCGTCGGGCTAGCTGACGTTCAGGGCGGTGTCATCGACGACGAAGGAGGTCTGCAGCGAGATGTCCTCGGTGCCGGTGAACTTCAGCGTGACGGTCTGGCCGGCGAACCCGCTGACGTTGAACGACTTCTGCGAGTAGCCGGCGGCCTTGTTCAGGTTGGAGTAGGTCGCCAGGGTGGTCGAGCCCAGCTGCACGGTGAGCTTGTCGTACTGGATGGTGGTCGTGGTCTCGGTGCTGTCGATGTGCAGCCAGAACGACAGGGTGTAGCTGCTGCACCCGGCCGGGATGGTCACCGTCTGGGACAGCGTGTCGGTGTGGGTGAAGCCGTAGCCGTCCAGCCAGGCGTCCCACGTCCCGGAGTGCGGCGGCTCGCCCGAGCTGCCCCACTGGCCGATCACGCCGGCGGTGGCCGTCCAGGAGGCGCTACCGGACTCGAAGCCGGGGTTGGCCAGCTTCTGGCCCGGGCTCGCGCAGCCACCACCGGCCGGGCTGATGGTGAACGTGAACGTGGTGCTGCCCGACGCGCCCGCGGTGTCGGTCGCGGTGACGGTCACGGTGTAGGTGCCCGCCGTGGTCGGCGTGCCGGAGACCGTGCCAGTGGAGGCGCCGATGGAAAGCCCCGGCGGCAGGCCGGTCGCCGACCAGGTGTACGGCGGGGTGCCACCGGACGCGGTCAGGGTGAACGGGGTGATCGGGGTGCCGACCGTGCCGGTCTTGTTGCCGGGGTTGGTCACCGAGACCGGGGACGGTGCGCCGAACAGGGTGTACAGCAGGCGGTTCGGCGAGCCGGCGCCCGGGTTGCTGATCACGTTCAACGTGGCGTTGCTGATCAGGCCGTTTGCGACCTGGGCCGGCGAGTCGCTGGGATGCGCGGCCAGCCACAGCGCCGCTCCGCCGGCGACGTGCGGGGTCGCCATCGACGTGCCGCTGATCGTGTTGGTCGCGGTGTCGCTGGTGTTCCACGACGAGGTGATGTTCACGCCCGGCGCGAAGATGTCGGTGCAGGTGCCGAAGTTGGAGAACGAGGCACGCGCGTCGTTGATGTCGGACGCGTTCACGGTGATCGCGGCCGCCACCCGGGCCGGGGAGAAGTTGCACGCGTCGGCGTTGGAGTTGCCGGACGCGATGGCGAACGTGACGCCGGAGTTGATCGCCGCGTTGACCGCGTTGTCCAGGGTGGTGTCCGCGCTGCCGCCCAGGCTCATGTTGGCCACCGCCGGGTGGATCGCGTTCGCGGCGACCCAGTTGATGCCGTCGGCGACCTGGGCCGTGGTGCCGGAGCCCTGGCAGTTCAGCACCTTCACCGCGACCAGGCTCACGCCCTTGGCCACGCCGTACTCCGCGCCGCCGACGGTGCCGGCGACGTGGGTGCCGTGTCCGTGGCAGTCGGTGTTGTTGGTGTCCACCGAGTTGTGGCCCCAGGTGGTCCGGCCGCCGAAGGTGGTGTGGGTGATCCGGATGCCGGTGTCGATGATGTAGGCGTGCACGTTGCTCGCCGTGGTGTTGTACGTGTAGCTGCTGTCCAGCGGCAGGTTGCGCTGGTCGATGCGGTCCAGCCCCCAGGACGGCGGGTTGGGCTGGGTGGCGAGCAGGTGCACCTCGGCGTCGGCCTGGACGTAGGACACCCGCGAGTCGGCGGCCAGCCGGCGGGCCTGGGCGTCGCTCATGTGTGCCCAGTAGCCGTGCAGGGCTGCGGTCCACACGCTGTGCACCGAGCCGCCGTACTGACGGGTCAGCGCCGCCGCGGTCTGTGGGGTGACCGAGCGTGCGGTGACGTCGTCCTTGAGGATGACGAGGTAGCTGCCCGGCACGGTCTTCGCGCCGGCCACGGTCACGATGCCGCCTTCGGCAGCGCCGGCGGGGGCGGCGGCTGCCAGGCCGCCCAGGACGGTGGCGCCCGCGACGGCCAGCCCGCAGGCTGTCCGTAGCAAGCGGCGAGGCTGAGGGGATTGCGCCATATGGTCCTCCCAAGATTCGGCAGGCCGGCGCGGCCTGCCTGGGCCGCGCGCCGCTACCCACTGGGAAGGGTGGAGTACCAACGCGCGTAGGTGTTGCGAAGGATATCCACGTTTTCCCGGCGGGGTCCATGACCCTTTCACCGTTTATCGGACGAGTTTGAGCCACCATTGACCCTGCGTTACACCGCAGAATCGCGCCCGCGCCAGCCACCCGGGCGTAGACCGGCTCGCCCGACCGTCCGTACCCGGCTGCCCCGGGCCGCCCCACCGAGCAGCCAACCGGCAGGCACCGGGCTCGGCTACGGATCCGCCCGCCGCGAGCTGGGGTGCCCGGG
>JBKOWA010000337.1:0-2215 GCA_046724155.1 Actinomycetota bacterium | reverse complement strand
CAGTCAGCCACCGCGACCTCCGCGAGCTGCACCACCGCCGCGGCATCCCACCGGCCAGCACCCACTTCGCCGCCGCGATACGCCAACGCGAGCCCGGCTACGACCGGGTCACCGCGATGGACCTGGTCGGCCTGGCCGCGGCCCAGTTCGCCGAGGGCGACCCGGACGCCGGCTGCGCCACCGCACACCAGTCCATCGACCTGGCCGCAAAGATGGACTCCGCACTGATCACC
This sequence comes from Actinomycetota bacterium, assembly GCA_046724155.1. Lineage (GTDB taxonomy): Bacteria > Actinomycetota > Actinomycetes > Mycobacteriales > JACQDL01 > JBKOWA01. The sequence continues at coordinate 1,982 of JBKOWA010000337.1, read as the reverse complement.
GCACGCATCAACACCCTGATCACCGCCACCGCCCACCACACCAACAACCCCCAGATCACCGACCTGTACGAACGCGCCCGAGCGATAGCCAGCGGCAACCCAGTAGCCGCCTGAGCCCGCCCCAGCCACCCCAAGCTCGTTGGGCACTCCGCCGGGTGCGGATTGTCTATGCTGCGGTGGACGCGCGGCCCGACGGCGTCGCCCGGGCGGTCTACGTCGGCGGCGCTCCGAGGATCGGATTATTATGTTATCCCCAGCTCCACATTCATCTCCTTGAATACCCTCACTGGGCATCGCTCCGCATCCCGAAGGTTGCACCGGCCAAGAGGGTATGCCGATGCAGGATGCGGCGCCGGTTACAGGCGTCTTTCCGGCGGGCGTACAGTTGCACCTTCTGGAGATTGTGATATAGGCAATCCAGCTTTAGCCTTGTCGCGCGGGTCCCGCAGCGCCTCGCTTCATACGCCTGAACACGACCGCTGTTTTCCTGGCATCCTATTGTCCCCCGACACCGTTTCCGGGCGAGGTAAGCCATCAGACCCCAGGAACCTCCCTTCGAGTTCCTCCCGGCTAAACCGGGGATATGACAGAGCGCCTCGTGGCGCAGCCAGTTTCTGTAGCAGCCGGTAGATCGCCGTGAAGTTACGGATCTGCACCGCGGCACGCATCTCCGGCAGCTGCCAGGTTTCCTTGTCCGGTGAGTCCCCCAGGTCGGGCTGAACGAGCGAGTTCACCGGTGCGGGGCCTCCGGGCTGGCCTGGGTCAGCGGTACCGGGAGGGGAGCCGGTGGCGGACGTCTCCGGCTGCCCGGGCGGGACATCGGCCGGCCACGTTCTGGACCACCGCCCGCCAGCAGCCCGAACCACCCCACTGCCTTGCCCACCCGGCGCCACGCCACCGGCCTGCCGGGCTGAGCTGGCCGAGCCGTCCGGCACACCGGTCCGGGCCAGCGACAGCGGCGTGGGGACCGCTCGGCCCATGGCCGGCAGCAACGCGGCCAGCACCACCGCCACGGCGTGAGCCTCGGCGACCGCATCCGGCCCGACCCGGGACCGCCGATACCTGGTCGCGCGGGCGAGCAGCGCAGCCTGCACAATCAACGGCCGACCACCGATAGTCGTGTCCAACCCGACCACCGCCATACCAACCGACCGCAACCCGTTACCGTTCACCCCACACCCCCAACACATTCATTTCTGCCGGCCAGCCAGCCTTGAAACCGACAGCGGGACCCTGGCCGGTCTCGGCCGTGACGGCCTGTTCACCACGGGAAGTACAAGCCACCGGTCCGCGGTCGGATTGGGCTCTGTCTCAAGCAACCGTATGCAGCGGCTCGCGAACGGATCACCCACATTCGCGAGGCGAATACCTCAGTGCGCGATACGCATCCGGTATGCCAGCCCGCGCAGCTCTCGGCCTGTGCTGACCGGGTGCGGGTGGGTGAGCATGTCGGCGACGGCCTCCCGGGCCAGCGGGTGCAGCCGCAGCCGCAGCGGCGCCATCGCCTCGGCCTGCCGGAACGCGCGCAGCGCCGCCTCGTCCCGGCCGGCCCTGGCCAGGACGCGCCCCAGGTCGCAGTAGTACGACGAACGGCGGGCGACCGGCAGCTCGGCCGGGACCACATGCTCGGCGGCGGCCAACGCCAGCGAGGCGTCACCGGCCTCCACCGCGACGCTGACCTGATGCAGCGCGGCGTTCGGCAGGCCGAACACCAGATGCCAGGCGGCGGCGGTGCCCGGTTCCACCCGGCGGGCGATCCGCGCGGCCTCAACGATGCGGTCCAGCGCCGGCCGGGCCTGGCCCACACATGCCGCGGCCCACGCGGCGGCCAGGTGAAGGCTGCCGCGGATGGCAAGCACCTCATCCCCCGGCCCGCGGGCGTCATCGGAGGCCCGGTCGGCCAGCTCCCACGCCCCCCGGTACGCCCCGACGCTGACATCGGCCAGGGCGTGAGCGTGGCTGAACGCGGCGCCGCCGATGAG
>JBKOWA010000395.1:0-2558 GCA_046724155.1 Actinomycetota bacterium | reverse complement strand
GACCCGGCCGCTGCGCAGCGGCGACCGGTGGTACTGCGGTAGCCGGGCTGCTACGGTGACGCTAGTTGCAGCAGTTGAATTTCCTCGATCGTTTTCGAACGCCCGCGGGAGTCCGACCGCGGGCGTTGCCGTGTCCGGAATCCTCCGGCGGTGCGCGTCCGGCGACCGGGGAAGCAACAACAAGTGGCTTCCCGACATGAGCGTCAGGCGAAGGGAACAACGGTGGCGCAAGGCAACGTGAAGTGGTTCAACGGCGACAAGGGCTTCGGGGTCATCACCCCGGACGGCGGCGGCGCGGACGTGTTCGTGCACTACTCGGCGATCGAGTCCACCGGCTACCGCAACCTGGAGGAGAACCAGCGGGTTGAGTTCGACATCACGCAGGGCCAGAAGGGCCCGCAGGCCGAGCGCGTCCGCACGGTCTGATCGTGCCCTGATACGGGCTGCGGCCATCCCGGGGTTGGTCCCGGGATGGCGCACCCAGCGCACCCAGCGCGGCCAGACGGCGCCCGGCAAAGGAGCGGCGATGAGCCGATGACAGGCGGAACGGTCACCCGGGCGGTCCCAGGTAGGCCCGTGCGATGACGACGCTGCGGGGTCACCGCGTCGGCGCCGCCGGCACCGCACCGCGTACCGCGGCGGAGCCGAGGAGGTCCCCGGGAGGGGCGGTCAGCCACCTGGTCAGCTTCTGGTGCCACGCCGGGCACACGACCACCGTCCGGCTGGCGGCGGACGTCGCCGTGCCGCTGAGCTGGCAGTGCGCCCGCTGCGGCGCCCCGGCAGGCCCCGACCCCGACCGCCCGCCCACCGCCGAACCGGGTCACGACCGCGGGCGGACCCACCTGGAATGCCTGCAGATGCGCCGCACCCCCGAGGAGGGTAAGCGCGCCCTCGCCGAGGCACTGGCCCTCCTCCGGGCCCGCCGGCGGGCCGGCGAGATCCTCTGAACGGGCGCCGGACGGGATACCGTACTGGTGGTTGTGCATCCAGCCAGCCCGGACCCGGCATCCCCGCCACGTGCGCGGCAGTGTCGTGGAGCAGTCAGCTCACCACCGGGCACGTGACGGCGATCTCCTGGTCAGGATCATCCGTTGACCTTCATCGACCTTCCTTGTACGCGCCCTCCGGCCGGTCCGGCCGCGGAGGGTTGCCGGTGACCGCCGCGATCCCGGTGACCGCCGCGATCCCGGTGCAGCGCGGCAGCGAGTACGCGGCGCTGCGTCGCCTGGTGCGGGCCGCGGGGCTGCTCGACCGCCGCCCGGGCCGCTACGCCGTCCGGGTCACGCTCACCGCCGCCTTCTACGCCGCGGTGTGGGCCGCCGTCGCCCTGGTCGGGGACTCCTGGGTGCAGCCGGCCGTCGCCGCGGTGCTCGCGGTCGCGTTCACGCAGGTGGCGTTCCTCGGCCACGACGGCGGCCACCAGCAGATCTTCGCCGGCCGCCGGGCCAACGACCTGTTCGGGCGGCTGGTCGGCAACCTGCTGCTCGGCCTGAGCTACGGCTGGTGGGTCGGCAAGCACAACCGGCACCACGCCCATCCGAACACCGAGGACCACGACCCCGACATCGGCGACGGGGTGCTGGCGTTCACCACCGGGCAGGTCGCGGCCCGCACCGGGCGGCTGGGCCGGGCCATCGTCCGCCGCCAGGCGTGGCTGTTCTTCCCGTTGCTGACCCTGGAGGGCGTGAACCTGCACGTGGCGAGCGTGTTGTCGCTGCGCCGCGGTGCCGGGCGGAGCGCCCGCGGCGGCAGCCGGCGCGGCGAGCTGCTGCTGCTCGCGGTGCACCTGGCCGCCTACTGCGGCGGGTTGCTGGCGGTCATGTCACCGGTCAGGGCGCTGGTGTTCGTAGCCGTTCACCACGGTGTGTGGGGTCTCTACATGGGCTGCGCGTTCGCCCCGAACCACAAGGGCATGCCGATCCTCGCCGCGGACCAGGACGTGGACTACCTGCGCCGGCAGGTGCTGACCTCCCGCAACGTCCGCGGCGGCGCGCTGACCGACCTGGTGCTGGGCGGCCTGAACTACCAGATCGAACACCACCTGTTCCCGAGCATGCCCCGGGCGTCGCTGCGCCCGGCGCGGCGGCTCGTCCGCGCCTACTGCGCCGAGCTCCACATCCCGTACTGCGAGACCTCGCTGCTCGGCTCCTACGCCGCCGCCCTGCGGTACCTCAACGCCCTCGGCGCGCCGCTGCGCGCCGGGCCGACCTGACCGGCCGCCGCCCCCCGGTCAGCGCCCGGTCAGCGCTCGCGGCGGGTGGGCGGCGGGATGCCGGCCAGCAGCCGTTCGGCGGCGACGAGCAGCGACTCCCCGGCCTCGGCGGCACGGCACCGCAGCTCCTCGCGGGCGGTGCGCGCCGGGTGGCCGCGGTCGATGAGCACCCCGATCGCCCGGTTGATGACCGACAGCCCCGCCAGACCGGCCACCCCGGAGGTCGCCACCAGGGCGCCCAGGTGCCTGTCGAGCACCGCGGTACCCGAGGGCAGGCCGAGGGCGCGGGTCAGGTCGGCCGCCAGGTCGGTGAGGGCACCGGGGGTGGCCGCGTACAGGGCAAGGC
>JBKOWA010000484.1:0-2284 GCA_046724155.1 Actinomycetota bacterium | reverse complement strand
GGACCGCGATCATCGGCGTAGTACTGGCCGCCATGGAAGGCGCCGACCCGGCCCGGGTAGCCCTGATGTGCGTCCTGCACGACTCCCAGGAAACCCGCGTCGGCGACATCCCCCACATCAGCCGGCACTACCTACAAGCCGCCGACAACCGCGACATCACCCGCGACCAGACCCACGGCATGCCACCGGCAGTCGCCAACACAATCGAGTCCACAGTAGACGCCTACGAAGCCGGCGACAGCCTCGAAGCCGAGGTCGCCCGCGACGCCGACAAGCTCGACTGCCTCATCCAGGCCATCGAGTACCGCGAATGCGGCTACACCGAGGTCGGCCCCTGGATCGAAACCTCCCGGGCCAAGCTCACCACACCCTCCGCCAAAGCCCTCGCCGAAACCGCGCTAGCCATGTCATCCCAGGAATGGTGGAAGACCTACATGACCCGCCAAAACTGATCTGCCTGCGCATCCCAGCTCATCTTGAGTCGGACGATCCTGCGGGCCCGCTCCGGCGAGGCACTTCACAGGGAGCCGCCTCGGGTATCAAGTTCGGTCAGCAACCCCCGTGGACCGCTGCTGCAGGGGGCGATCTCAAGCGGCGGCCCGCCAGGGAGCCTGGTCGGGTCTCATCTGGCAGGGAACACCCCTCTGGGTCAATGTTGGGCGACCAGCAGTGCCTCGGCGCCGACGGGGGTGAAGCCGGCGGCGAGCAGGGAACGGACGGAGGCGGCGTTGCCGGGGGCGACCTGGGCCCAGAGCACCGGGCCGGGCACCAGGTGGCGGGCGGCGGTGGCCAGCGCCCGGCCGAGGCCGCGGTCGCGGTGGGTCGGCTCCACCTCCACGGCCAGCTCCCAGCGGCCACCGAGGCCGCGGCCCAGGATCACCAGCCCGCCCTCGGTGACCCAGACCCGCACCTGGTCGCGGTACCGCAACGCGCGCCGCACCCGCGGGTGCTCACCCGCGGTCACCTCGGTCAGTGGCAGCGGCGGCGGGCCGGGCAGCCGCGACGCGGTCGCCAACAGGTCGATGTTGTTCACCCGGCGACCCAGGCGGGCGGCGAGCGCGGACAGGAACGGCGGGTTCAGCGGCGCGCTCAGGTCGCCGGCGGGCAGCTGCCCGCGGATCCAGTCCGGGTCGACGTCGGCCACCACGAGGTTGTGCGCGGTGAACGCCAGCACCGCCGCTCGTCCGTGGCCGGACCGCACGGTGAGGCCGCCGTCCGGTGGCGGGAACCGGCCGGCCTCGATCCCGGCGAGGATCTCGGTCAGGCTGGGCGGGCCGGAGGCCGAGGGGCCGGAGCCGGCCAGGTCGTGCGCGGCGAGAACGGAAGCAGAGGAGTCGGGCGGCCCAGCAACAGACGTCGCGGAAACGGACGCAACCGGGTCAGACACGCCCCGAACGGACACCGCGACACCAGAAGACGAGTCGAGCACAGCAGCAACAGACCTCACGAAAACCGACGCAACCGGATCGGACGCGTCCCGAACGGACACCGCGACACCAGAAGACGAGTCGAGCACAGCAGCAACAGAACCCTCACGGAAACTAGCACAACAGGGTCGAACACGGTTCAAACGGACACCACGACCACCAGAAGCAGGCGAGTCGAGCACAGCAGCAACAGAACCCTCACGGAAACCAACGCAGCCGGGCCGGACACGGTTCAAACGGGCATTGCGACACCAGATGCAAGTGAGTCAGGCGCAGCGGCAAGGGACGTGATGACGGAACGGACGCGACCGGATCGGACGTCGCGGCAACGGAGACGGCCGGGCTGGACCGGCCAGGTCGGGGACGGTCAGACGTTGAAGCCGAGTGCGCGGAGCTGCTCCCGGCCCTCGTCGGTGATCTTGTCCGGACCCCATGGCGGCATCCACACCCAGTTGATCCGGAAGTCCGACGCGAGGCCGCCGCCCGGACCCTCCAGCAGCGCCGCCCGGGTCTGGTCCTCGATCACGTCGGTCAGCGGGCAGGCCGCCGAGGTCAACGTCATGTCCAGGGTGACGACCCGGTCGGCGTCGACGTGCACGCCGTACACCAGGCCGAGGTCGACCACGTTGATCCCGAGCTCGGGGTCGACGACGTCCCGCATCGCCTCCTCGACGTCGTCGGGGGTCAGCTCGGCGCTGGTCCCAGTGGCCGTCTGAGCGTCGGTCTCCGTCATCCTGCACCTCCCGCGGCCGCCCGGGCGGTGGCGTCCTTCCAGGCCATCCAGCCGAGCAGCGCGCACTTGATCCGGGCCGGGTACTTGGCGACACCGGCGAACGCCACGGCGTCCTCCAGTACAT
>JBKOWA010000265.1:0-3254 GCA_046724155.1 Actinomycetota bacterium | reverse complement strand
CCCCGTGGCCTCGAGACACTTGTGGGACTCCGCTGCCACCCGGCAGGTGTGCCGGTACGACCCCCGGGGGGGACGGGACCGCAGCAACCGCCCGGACAGCTTGACGGACCCCTCGGACCGCCGGCCAGGAGACCCGTGCCGCACGCTGCTGCCAGCGCCGGGAAGGGCCGGTGCCAGCGGGGACGCGTTCGACGAGGCGGCGGCGTCCGGCGACCGGGTCGAGGCGGACGACGATCCCGCGGATCCCGGGCCGTGGCGGGGCACCGCGGCGCAGGAGGACTTCCGGGCCCGCGTGCTGGCCGAGCACCTCGCCCGCAGCCGTAGGGCTAGGGGCGCTCCGCAGCGGGACCTGCGCGAGGAGGAGCTCGGCGACATCCCCGACACCTGCCGTACCGAGGGCGGGAAGACCACCTGCGTCCGGACCGCGACCGCGACGGCGCAGGCGGCCGATCGCCTGCTCAAGGCGGCGAACGCCGCCCTCGACGCGGCCCGGCAGGCCGGCGATGCCGACGCGCAGCGGACCGTGAAGGTGTCCGCGGTCAGCGGCTACCGCGGCAGCGACCGCCAGCGGCAGCTCTGGCTGCGCTACTTCGCCACCAAGTACTACGACCGGACCCGCGAGGCCCGCGCCAAGATCCCGGACGGGCCGCACTCCGACGCGGCCGTCGACTTCCTGCTGCGGCCCACCCGGGACGGTGGCTACGGCATCGGCGGCCGGATCGCCGCCCCGGGTTACAGCAACCACCAGGGCGGTATCGCGGTCGACCTCAGCCAGGACCGGACCAGGGGCAACGAGATCGCCAACGACTCGGACAACCCGGCCCGGTGCCGGTGGCGGCAGAGCTGGTTCCACGGGTGGCTGCGCACGCACGCGGCGGGGTACGGGTTCCAGCCGCTCGCCACCGAGGAGTGGCACTGGGAGTACCGCCCGGACGTCAAGGCCACCTCGGACCTGACCGACCACCGGGACGGCAGGCTGTGGACGTTCGCCTCGGCCGCGCTGCCGCAGCCGGTCGCGGTGTTCTGCCCCAAGGCCGCGCTCGGCCGGCGGGACGTCGACATGCTGGTCTTCGCGCACGGCCTGCTCGGCGGCTGCACCCGGCCCAAGAAACTGCCGGCCGGGTTCGTGACCGACGCCCCGTTCCAGCTCGGTCGGGTCGTCGCTGAGTCGGGCCGGCCGGTCGTCCTCGTGGTACCGCTGCTGGACTGGGCCAACCCGTGCGGTCAGGCCGTCTTCGGTCGCGGGCACGAACGGTGGCACCCGCTCGGCAAGCCGGCCGTGCTCAACGCCGTCGTCAGCGAGGCCCTGGCCCAGGTCGGTCGGGTCCAGGGGGCAGCCGCCCCGACGCTGCGGGAGCTGGTCGTCGCCGGGCACTCCCGGGCGTACGACGTCCTGGAACCGCTCGCCGCCAGCCGCACCGACCCGGCGATGCGGCAGGGAGCGCTGGCCCGGCTGAGCCAGGTCTGGGCGTTCGACACGACGTACGGCGGCGACGTGCCGGCGTGGACCGACTGGCTCACGCTGAACCCGGCGCTGCAAGTGCATCTCTACTACCGGCAGGACTACCGGAAGGGCCGCGATACCGGCCGTGTGGGGGACCGGTTCTACGCCCAGCGCGGCGGCCGGCTGGTGGTGACCCAGGTCAAGGAGGAGCACTGCGCGGTGCCGGCCACCCGGCTGGCCGAGCTGATGCAGACGCGGGCCGCCCCGACCAATCCAGCCCCGACCAATCCAGCCCCGACCAATCCAGCCCCGACCAATCCAGCCGCAGCCAAACCCGGCGCGGAGGAGGCCGACGAGGAGGCCTACGGCGAGCTGGCATCGGTCGAGGAACGGGAGTCGGTCGAGGAACGGGAGTCGGCCGAAGCGCTGGGGGCGGCCGAAGCGCTGGAGTCGGCCGAGCAGATCGCGGTTCTCGACGGCTCGGCCGACCTCGGTGGGCCGGACACCGTGGACGCCCCGGACGCCGCGGCTGCCGAGGCCGCGCTCGACCCGGACCTGTCCGCAACGCTCGGGCTGGAACGTGCGGCCAGTGGAGACAGCGAGGGTCCCACCGACTCCGACTCCGACTCCGACTCCGACTCCGACTCTGCCGGCGCCGACGCCGACGCCGAGGCGATCCTCGAGACCTCAGGAGGCCAGTGATGGACCGCGGCTGGGACGTCGAGGTCGACGTCGCGACGCCGGGGGTGCCGTCCAGGGAGTGCCTGGAGCGGCTGGCCCGGCTGAAGGTGGCCGTCGTGGGCGGCGGGTTCGGCGGGCTCATGGCGGCCCGCGCGCTCGCCCGGTGGGGCGCCAGGGTGACGGTCTACGAGGCGCGGGCGCAGGTCGGTGGCCGGGTGCTCAGCGACACGACGTTCGCGAAGGGCCGGATCACCGAGGCCGGCGCCGAGCTGGTCGGCTCGATCCACACCCGCTGGTGCGCGCTGGCCAAGGAGTACGGCATCTCGCTGATCAGCCGGATGAGCGGCGACCTGTACCGCGGGCAGCAGCTGCACCAGCGGCTGATCCTCGACAAGCTGCTCACGCCCGACGAGATCGAGAGCCTCGAGAAGCAGCTGGGCGACCTGCTGCGGCGGATCGCCGAGTTCGCCCGGGACCGCATCCGGTCCGGCAACGAGAGCAGGCCCTGGGTCCAGCCCGACCTGGCTCCCTTCGACGGCATGTCGGTGGCGAAGGCGCTGGAGAAGCAGTTCGGCGCCGTCCCGGGCACGCGGCTGTGGAAGGCGGTGGAGCTGCTCCTCGTCAACGACAACGTCGCCCGGCTGGACCAGATGAGCTTCCTCGCCCTGCTCTGCCTGGTCCGCGGCGGTCAGACCGAGCGCCGGGCCGGCCGGCCGGTGACCATCGGGGACCCGCTGCTGGGCTACTGGGACGAGCTGGAGATCTACCGCTGCGGCGACGGCTGCCAGCGGCTGGCCGTGGCGATCGCCGAGGAGGTGCAGGCCCGTCCGGGCTGCCGCGTCGTCCGCAACCTGGGGGTGCGCCGGATCGACCTGCGTCCCTCGGGCGGCGGCGTGCTGGTGACCGCGCGCAGCACCAAGAACACCCCGTTCGACACGTGGCTGCGCGATAAGATCCCGGGCAACCCGCTGATGGACACGCAGCGCTATGACTTCGTGGTCCTCACCGCGCCACCGAGCGTCTGGAGCGATATCGAGATCATCCCGTTCCATCCCAAGGACGTCATCGGGCTGCTGGGCATGGGCGCGGCGGCGAAGTTCTTCAGCAATGTCAAGGAGCGGTTCTGGGT
>JBKOWA010000157.1:0-9965 GCA_046724155.1 Actinomycetota bacterium | reverse complement strand
ACGTGAAGGAACCGAACAAGACGTTCAACATCAACCAGCCGCGGATCTACTACGGCGAGCTGTTCGGGGACACGTACTCCATCGTCGGAAAGTCCGGCAGCCAGTCCGACCGGGAGTTCGACGCACTCGAGGAGGACAAGGACGTCAAGTTCACCTACGGTGGCACCGGCGGGGTGAACGTGGGCAGCTTCTTCAACCGGATGATCTTCGCCTGGCATTACCGGGCACAGCAGATCCTCTTCTCGAGCGCCATCGGCGGCGACTCGAAGATCATGTTCATCCGCGACCCGCGGGACCGGGTGCAGAAGGCGGCGCCGTTCCTCACCCCGGACGGTGACCCGTACCCGGCCGTGGTGGACGGCAAGATCGTCTGGGTCGTCGACGCCTACACCACGCTGGACGGCTTCCCGTACTCCCAGCGCACCCAGCTGGGCAACGCGACCGCCGACTCGTTGACCGGCACCGGCACCAGCGCGCAGGCCAACGAGCAGGTGAACTACATCCGCAACTCGGTCAAGGCCACGGTGGACGCCTATAACGGCACGGTCACCTTCTACCAGTTCGGCAGCAAGCCCGACCCGGTGCTGGAGTCGTGGAAGAAGGTGTTCCCGGGCCTGGTCAAGCCGGAGAGGGAGATAACCGACTCGCTGCGCGCGCACCTGCGCTACCCCGAGGACCTGTTCAAGGTGCAGCGCGACCTGATCGCGAAGTACCACGTCAGCGACCCGGTGCAGTTCTTCAACAACCAGGGTTTCTGGAACGTGCCGACCGACCCCACCCGGCAGACCACCCAGCAGGCCCAGCCGCCGTACTACCTGATCGCCAGGACGCCCGGCCAGGAGACCGGCACCTTCCAGCTGACCAGCGCGCTGAACCAGTTCCAGCGGCAGAACATGGCGGCCTACCTGTCGGTGTCGAGTGACCCGCAGGACTACGGCACGTTCCGGGCGCTGACGTTGCCCAGCAACACGTCGATCCTCGGCCCGACCCAGATCTTCGCCAGCTTCAACGCCAACGAGGAAATCAAGAGGGAAATTTCGCTGCTGAACCAGAACGGCTCGAGGGTCGTCTACGGCAACCTGCTGACCCTGCCGGTCGGGGACGGGCTGATGTACGTGATGCCGGTGTACGTCCAGGGCACCGACACCCAGTACCCGCTGCTGAGACGGGTGATCGTCGCGTTCGGCGACAAGGTGGCGTACGAGACCACGCTCCCGGCCGCGCTGGACAAGGTGTTCGGTCCTGGCAGCAGCACGCAGCCGCCGCCGCCCGGGAACAACCAGCCGACCTCGCCTCCCCCGTCGACCGCTTCGCCGTCGCCTCCCGGCACCGGCGCCACCGGGACCCCCGGAGAGCTGGACGCTGCGGTGCAGGCCATCCAGACCGCGCTGGACCACCTGCAGACGGCCACCAAGGCGGGTGACTTCCGCGGCATCGGCGATGCGCAGCAGGAGCTCGCCAACGCGGTCACCCAGTTCCAGACCGCCTCCAGGAAGGCCGGCACGCCCTCGAGCGCGCCGCCCCCGACCCCCAGCCCGACGCCGACCTCCACCCGCTGACCTGCCCGCCGGGCCGCGCCGGCCCCCAGAGCCGGCGCGCCCGGCCCGGTCGTCCTACCGCGGTGACCTGCCCGATTTGGCATGTTGCCGGCTGGCCGGGTACGGTGGAGAAGTCGCCGCGGGGTGGAGCAGCTCGGTAGCTCGCTGGGCTCATAACCCAGAGGTCGCAGGTTCAAATCCTGCCCCCGCTACTGGATGAAGGCCCCTCAGATCCTGGACAGGGTGTGAGGGGCCTTCGCATGGGTGTGCGCTTTGTCCTGGATTGCCGGAAACCTGGCGGTCAGGTGCTCCAGGACAGCCGCATGGCGCGGTTACGGGACGAGCCGGGCGACCGCGCGCATCTTGTTCATCGCGTCCAGCGCGGCCACCTTGTAGGACTCGGCCAGCGTGGGGTAGTTGAACACGGCATCGACGAGGTAGTCCACGGTGCCGCCGCAGCCCATGACGGTCTGCCCGATGTGCACGAGCTCGGTGGCGCCGGTGCCGAAGACGTGCACGCCGAGCAGGGTCCGCAGCTCGGCGTGCACCAGCAGCTTGAGCATGCCGTAGGAGTCGCCGAGGATCTGGCCGCGGGCCAGCTCGCGGTACCGGGCGACGCCCACCTCGAACGGCACCGACGCCTCGGTCAGCTCGTCCTCGGTCTTTCCCACGTAGCTGATCTCGGGGATGGTGTAGATCCCGATCGGCTGCAGCGCGGCCAGCGCGGAGTGCACCGGCTCCCCGCAGGCGTGGTACGCCGCCCGCCGGCCCTGTTCCATGGAGGTGGCGGCCAGCGCCGGGAAGCCGATCACGTCGCCGACGGCGTAGATGTGCCCAACCTCGGTGCGGTAGTGGTCATCCACCGCGATCCGCCCCCGGAGGTCCGCGGCCAGGCCGGTCTTCTCCAGGTTGAGTTCGGCGGTGACCCCCTGCCGGCCGGCCGAGTACAGCACCACCTCCGCCGGGATCCGCTTGCCGGACTCCAGGAAGGTCAGCGCGCCGCTGCCGTGCCGCTCCACCCGGGCCACCGTCTCGCGGAACCGGAACGTCACAGCCAGGTCGCGCAGGTGGTACTTGAGCGCCTCCACGACCTCCAGGTCACAGAACTCCAGCATCCGGTCCCGCCGCTCGACCACGGTGACCTTGGTGCCGAGCGCGGCGAACATCGAGGCGTACTCGATGCCGATCACCCCACCGCCGACCACGACCATCGTGGCCGGGATCCGGTCCAGGCCGAGCACCTGGTCGGAGTCCACGATGGTGCGCCCGTCGAACTCCACGCTCGGCGGCCGGGCCGGCCGGGTGCCGACCGCGATGATCACCTTGTCCGCGGTGACGTGGGTCTCGTCGTCGTTGTCCCCGTCGATGGCGACCTCGTTCGGGCCGCAGAACCGGGCGCTGCCCTGCAGCAGGACCACCCGGTTGCGGGACAGCTGGCTGCGGATCACGTCGACCTCGCGGCCCACGACGTGGCTGGTCCGCGCGGCCAGGTCCTCGAACGTGATCTCATCCTTGAGCCGGTACCCGTGGCCGTAGAACTCGTGCTGGCTGAGCCCGGTCAGGTACAGCACCGACTCGCGCAGCGTCTTCGAGGGGATGGTGCCGGTCTGGATGCACACCCCGCCGATCATGTGACGGCGGTCCACCACGGCCACCCGGCGCCCGAGCTTCGCCCCCGCGATGGCAGCCTTCTGCCCGCTCGGACCGGACCCGATGACGAGCAGGTCGTAGTGGCTCACCTGCCCATCGTCCCCGCACCGGCCCCGCACCGGTAGTCCATCCGCCACCCCGAGCAGGTACGCCGTGACCGGCACCACCAGCGCACCGACCGGTACCTGAGTCCGGTATGCGGCGATCAGCCGCCCACTGTCGGCATTGACAAGGCAGCCTTGATCGAAGTCGGTGTGGCGCGCAGTAGCCTGTGGCCCGTGCCAGCAGACCCCGCCCCGGACACCGCCGACATCTCGGGATTCCATGCCGTCGACCAGGCCGCTGCGCCGCAGGAACTGATCCGGTTCCTCGGCGTGGCGAAGTCCCAGCCGGACCTGCAGGCGCTGGAGGCGCGGATGCTGGCGGAGCTGCGGCTGCGCCCGGGCGCTCGGGTGCTCGACGTGGGCTGCGGGTACGGCGCGGACGCCGCGGACATCAGCCGCCGGCTGGAGGACGGGTCCGTGGTGGGCATCGACGCGAGCCGAACCATGATCGACGAGGCGAGGCGGCGCACCGCCGGCTGCGGGCCCGAGCTGTCCTTCCAGGTGGCCGACGCGGCGGACCTGCCGTTCGAGGATGACACCTTCGACGCCTGCCGCGCCGAGGCGGTGCTGGAACACCTGTCCGACCCGGAACGAGCCGTGGCGGAGATGGTCAGGGTGGCCCGGGCGGGCGGCCGGGTGGTGGCGATGGACATCGACCACGGGATGACCGTGCTGGACCACCCCGACCGGGAAACGACGCGGCTGATCCTCAATGCGTTGGTCGACGCGACGGCCACCGGCTGGGCCGGCCGCCAGCTGCGCCGGCTGTTCGGTGCGGCGGGCCTGGAGGAGGTCGAGGTCCACACCCGCACGATGTTCAACCCGGGCGGCCTCTTCCGGGGTGCCCTGGCGCCGCACGTGGCCCGGTTGCAGTCGGCCGGCACGCTGGACCCGGAGGCGGCGCAGCGGTGGTGGGCGGCCCTGGACGAGCGGGCCGGGACGGACTGGTTCACCGGCGCCATCACCTGGTTCCTCGTTGCCGGCACCGTGCCGGACCGGCCCGGCGGCACGCCCGCCTGAACTCCCGAGCGGGACCACCCCGTGGGTGACGGCGCCCCTGGCGCGGGTTGCCGGGATGAGGCGGCGGCGGGCCGGCGTTGGCCCGGGTATGAGTGACAAGCCGAGGATGGTCCCGGGCCCGGACCACCCGATCACCGTCGAGCCGGCCAAGTCCCGGATCGTCGTGCGGGCCGGCGGGAAGACGGTCGCCGACACCCGCCGGGCGCTGGCGCTGCGGGAGGCGAGCTACCCGGTCGTCTACTACGTGCCGCGGGAGGATGCCGACCTGAGCCTGCTGGAGCGCACCGACCACCAGACCTACTGCCCTTACAAGGGCGACGCCTCCTACTTCAGCATCACCCCCGCCGGGGTGCGCGGCGCGAACGCAATATGGAGCTACGAGGACCCGTACGACGCCGTGCGCGAGATCGAGAACCACCTTGCGTTCTACCCCGACCGGGTGGATACGGTCGAGGAGCTGCCGTTGTGAGGAGCTGACCGTCGCCACCGGTGCGGCGGGCCGCTGCCGGTGGCCGATGAATTCGTCGTACCCGTGGTACGCCGTCACCCAGGCAGGGGCACTCTTGGATGCGGTTCGTTGAATGGTTCGGGCCGGGCTCGGACGGCCCACCGCGCGTCCTGTAGCGTCTGCCACTTGCTGGATGGTGACGACTCGGCGCCGAGGGAGTGCGATGGCATGACGACTGGCGATGCTTGTGGCGCAGACGAGCGGGGGTCTGGCTTCGACGTGGTCGTCATCGGGGGTTGCGGCCATGTCGGGCTGCCGCTGTCGATCGCGCTGGCCGACCGTGGGGCGAAGGTGGCGGTTCACGACGTCGACGAGGCGGCCGTCGCCCTGGTCAACCGGGGAGGCATGCCGTTCGACGAGCCCGGTGCCCAGGAGCCGCTGCGCGCCGCGCTGGCCGCCGGCCGGCTGCTGGCCTCGACCGATCCCGCGATCACCAGGCGGGCCGACACGGTCGTGGTGGTCATCGGCACCCCGATCGACGAGCATCTCAACCCGGACCCGCACGCGATTTCCCGGGCGCTCGGCCCCGCGACGCCGCACTTCCGGGACGGTCAGTTACTCATCCTGCGCAGCACCGTGTACCCGGGAGTGACCCGCCTGGTCGAGCAGAGCCTCGCCGACCTCGGGCTGGCCATGGACGTGGCGTTCTGCCCGGAGCGGATCGCCGAGGGCCGGGCGATGACCGAGCTGTTCACACTGCCGCAGATCGTCGGCGCCCGCACCCCCGGGGCAACCGGGCGGGCCAGCGAGTTCTTCCGCCGGCTCACCGACCGGATCGTGCTGCTGTCGCCGGAGGAGGCCGAGCTGGCGAAGCTGTTCACGAACTCCTGGCGGTACGTGAAGTTCGCGGCGAGCAACCAGTTCTACATGATCGCCAACAGCCAGGGGCTGGACTACGAGCGGATCCGCAGCGCGCTGGCGGAGGACTACGCCCGGGCCGCCGACCTGCCGCGGGCCGGGTTCGCCGCCGGGCCGTGCCTGCTCAAGGACACCATGCAGCTCGCCGCCTTCAACGACAACCAGTTCTGGCTCGGCCATGCCGCGATGCTGGTCAACGAGGGCCTGCCGTTGTACGTGGTGAGCCAGCTGGAACGGCGCTTCGACCTGCCGACGATGACGGTGGGCATCCTCGGGATGGCCTTCAAGGCCGGCTCGGACGACATCCGGTCCAGCCTGTCCTACAAGTTGCGCCGCATCCTGGCCTTCCGCGCCCGCCGGGTGCTGTGCACCGACCCGTACGTCACCAAGGACCCGGCCCTGATGCCGCTGGACAAGGTGGTCGCGGAGTCGGACCTGCTCGTGCTCGCCACCCCGCACCCGGACTACGCCGACCTGGACACCGACAAGCCGGTCGCGGACGTGTGGAACGTGCTCGGTGGGGGTGTGCTGGTGTGACGCCACGGATCAGCGTGGTGGTGCCGGCCTACGACGAGGGCGACGAGATCGGCGGCTTCCTGGCGCGGCTGCTGGCCGGGCTGCCGGCCGACGCCGAGGTCGCCCTCGTGGTGGACGAGCCCGAGGACAGCACGTTGCCGGAGGCCCGCCGGCGAGCCGCAAGCGACCCCCGGCTGCACCCGATGGTCAGCAACTACGGTCGGGGCCCGGCCAACGCGATCAAGTACGGCGTCAACCACACCACCGGCCGGGTGGTGGTGGTGACGATGGCCGACGGGTCGGACGACCCGACCCAGATCGAGGCGCTGGCGCGGCTGGTCGAGGAGGGCGCGGCGGTGGCGGCGGCGTCCCGGTACGCCGCCGGTGGCCGGCAGGTCGGGGCGCCGCTGGTCAAGCAGGCACTGTCCCGCGCGGCCGGCTGGTCGCTGCACCTGCTGGCCCGGGTCGGCACCCGGGACGCCACGAACTCGTACAAGGCATACGACCGCAGGTTCCTCGAGGAGGTCGGCATCGACAGCCGGCACGGCTTCGAGCTGGGTATCGAGCTGATCGCGAAGGCGACCCGGCTGCGCCGGCCGGTGGTGGAGATCCCCACCGTCTGGACCGAGCGGTCGTCCGGGCAGTCGCACTTCCGGATCTGGGCCTGGGCGCCGCGCTACCTGCGCTGGTACCTGCTGGCGTTCGGGCGCCCGCTGGACACCGACCGGCTGCGGGCGGCGGCCGCCCGCGTATCGAAGGGATAGTGAGTGGAACGCGTGCTGGTCAGCGGCGCCGCCGGGTTCATCGGCGGCTACGTCGTCGAGGAGCTGCTTCGGCGCGGCTACGCCGTGGTGGGGCTGGACAACTTCAGCAAGTACGGCAAGGTGCACAAGTCCTACGACGACGACCCCCGTTATACCTTCGTCGAGGGTGACGCCCGGGACGTCGAGCTGATGACGTCACTGCTGGCCGACTGCGACCATTTCATCGCCGGGGCGGCGATGATCGGCGGCATCTCGTACTTCCACACCTACGCCTACGACCTGCTGGCCACCAACGAGCGGATCACGGCTGCCTCCTGCGACGCGGCGATCGACGTCCACCGCGCCGGCCGGCTGCGCAAGGTCACCTACCTGTCCTCGTCGATGGTCTTCGAGTCGACCACGAGCTGGCCGTCCTACGAGGGCCAGCAGCGCGAGGTGCCGCCACCGCTGTCGTCGTACGGGTTCCAGAAGCTGGCCGTGGAGTACTTCGCCCGGGCCGCCTGGGACCAGTACGAGCTGCCGTACACGATCGTGCGGCCGTTCAACTGTGTCGGCGTCGGCGAGGGCCGGGCGCTCGGCGATGTCGAGATCGCCTCGGGCAACGTCAAGCTTGCGATGAGCCACGTCGTTCCGGACCTGGTGCAGAAGGTCGTCAGGGGGCAGGACCCGCTGCGCCTGCTCGGCGATGGAACGCAGGTGCGGCACTACACCTACGGCGGCGACCTGGCCCGAGGCATCGTCACCGCCATGGAGCACCCGGCGGCCCGGAACGAGGACTTCAACATCTCCACCGCCCGCTCCACCACGGTGCTGGAGCTGGCCGGGATCATCTGGCGCAAGCTGCGCGGCGACGAGCCGCTGCGGGTGGAGCACGACCCGCCGTTCGAGCACGACGTGGCCCGGCGGGTGCCCTCGGTGGACAAGGCCCGCCGGCTGCTCGGCGTCGAGTGCACCACCTCGCTGGAGGACATGCTCGACGAGGTCGTCCCCTGGGTGGTGAAGGCCGTCCGCGACGGCGCGATCTGACCGAGCCCGGTCCTGCCACCGGCCGCCCAAGTACTCGGCAATTAATCGTAAACAAAGTAGAATGAACCGGCGGGGTACGCGGCCGATAGCATAACGTTACTGTCTCGTCATCTTGCCGGTCCGCTATACGGTCACATATCGGGTCGAAGTACTTCATTTTTTGGCAGTGCCGGCCCGGTCGACTGTGCATTCGCAAAAGATTCCCGGTCGCCGGCCGGGGGTGGCACCATGGTGTTGAGTAGTCCGCGCAGGTGGGAGGGGATGTCCGGGCGAAGCACGGGTCCGGGCCGTCCGTCGCACGACGGGGGTGAGCGGACCTTACCGGCGGTGGTGGTAATGCAGATACGGCTGCTCGGGATCGTGGACGTTCACGATGCTCATGGATCCCGGGGCCTGTCCGGCCTACGCCGCAAAGCCATCCTGGCGCTCCTCGCGCTGCGACCCGGCGAGCTGGTCCCGGTGGACCGGATCGTCAGCACGGTATGGGGCGACGCTCGGCCGGCCACCCCGGTCAACACCGTCCAGCACCACATCGGGTACCTACGCCGCCTGCTCGGCGACCGCGACGCCATTCGCTGGCGCGACTCCGGCTACGTACTGTCCGATTTTCCGGACATCACGGACCTCGCAATGGCGCGCCGGCTGGTGGACCAGGCCAAGCGCGAGTCGTCGGCGCGTGCCGTCGAGCTGCTGTCCACCGCGCTGGATCTCTGGCGGGGCAACTCGCTGGACGACCTGAACGGGTCAGACTATTTCGCCGGTGAAGCAACGCGGATCGACGAGTTCCGGCAGTCGACCCGCGAGGCGCTGCTCGCGGCCCGGCTGCGGCTCGGCGAGCACGCCGACCTCATCCCGGAGCTGGAGGAGCTGCTTCACGCTGACCCGTACCGGGAGGAGCTGCACGCCCTGCGCATGCTCGCGCTGTACCGGGCCGGCCGGCAGAGCGAGGCGCTCGGCCGCTACGAGGAGATCCGGCGGCTGCTGGACGAGGAGCTGGGCATCGCGCCCGGCCCGGCGCTGCAGGCCCTCCGGGACAAGATCTTGCGCCATGACCCCACGCTGGACCTGCCGCGTCCGGCCGGCGGCGGCCCCGGCACCACGCCCGCCGCGCACCCGGACGACCGAGGTTCGGCCGGGCGGCCGCGGGTGGCGCCCAGCCAGCCCGGTGAGCCCAGCCAGCCCAGCCAACCCCGCCGGCACCTGCCGGCGGCGGTCACCACGTTCGTCGGACGGGATACCGAGGTCCGGCAGCTGCTCGACGCGCTGGACCGGTCACGGATCGTCACCGTGGTCGGCATCGGCGGCGCCGGCAAGACCCGGCTCGCCCTGGAGGTGGCCGAGCACGCGGGCAGCCGCTTCCCGGACGGCGCGGTCTTCGTCGACCTGGCCAGCACCGCCGCCGTGGACGTGCCCCGGCGGGTGGCGGAGGCGGTCGGCGTGCAGGAGGACGACGACAGCCAGCTGCTCCAGACGCTGCAGGCGGTGCTCCGCCGGCGCCGCCTGCTGCTGATCCTGGACAACTGCGAGCGGGTCATCGCCGTGGCGGCCGCGCTGGTGCTCGGGCTGGCCACCGGATGCCCGCAGCTGCGGATCCTGGCGACCAGCCGGCAGCCGCTGAAGACCTACGGCGAGGTCCGGATGCCGCTGGCCCCGCTGCCGTTGCCGCCGCGCCTGCCCGCTGTGGTCGGGGACGCCGAGCTGGCGGCGCTGCGGGACTGCCCGTCGGTAGCGCTGTTCCTGGACCGGGCCGCCTCGGCGGTGCCCGGATTCCGGCTGACCCCTGGGAACGCCGGCCAGCTGGCCGAGATCTGCCGGCGGCTGGACGGGATCCCGTTGGCCCTGGAGCTGGCCGCGGCCCGGCTGGCCATCCTCACCCTGCCCGAGCTGGTCACCGGTCTGGACGACCGCTTCTGGTTGCTGTCCGCCGGGCCGTACACCTCCCCGGCCCGGCACCGCACCCTGCATGCCGCGCTCACCTGGA
>JBKOWA010000234.1:0-3316 GCA_046724155.1 Actinomycetota bacterium | reverse complement strand
CGAGGGTTGGTGGGGGGCCGGTTTGACACGGCGTGTTATGTCGGGTCCGCCGGCCGTGTCAGGGAAAGTGGTGACCGATGGCGTTGGTCCAGGGCGGGTTGGATGACGAAGCGGCGACGAGGGTTGGTGGGGGGCCGGTTTGACACGGCGTGTTATGTCGGGTCCGCCGGCCGTGTCAGGGAAAGTGGTGACCGATGGCGTTGGTCCAGGGCGGGTTGGATGACGAAGCGGCAACGAGGGTTGGTGGGGGCGCCGGTTTGACACGGCGCGTTACGTCGGTCCGATCGCCGGTGGCGGACGGGGCTCTGTATCCCGGCGATGACACTTCTCTTTCTTCCTGGTCGTGGGCGCGTCCGTTTCCTTGTGGGGTGATCGGGCGTTTGCCGGTTGTTTGCGGATCAAGGTGACCGGTCTAGGTGACCGGCTGCTGGGGTGCGGTAGGGGTGTTTTCGGTGGAACGCCCTCCCGGTTTTGGAGGGCGTTCCGTCGGACGCCCTCGATCGGCCGTTCAGGGTGACCGACTCGCGTCCGGAAACCCGGCCGGCCTGTCGAGGCGAGTCCGGGTGACCGGCCCGCTGACGCGAGTCCGGGTGACCGGCCCGCCGACACGAGTCCGGGTGACCGGCCCGCCGACACGAGTCCGGGTGACCGGCCCGCCGACACGAGTCCGGGTGATCGGCCCCGCCGACGCGAGTCCGGGTGACCGGCCGGCCGAGGTGAGTTCGTAGGTTCCGGCCTGCCGACGCGACTGGAAAGGTTGACCGGCCCGCCACGGCGATTGGAGGAGTACCTTGCCCGCCGGCGCGCCTGTAACGGTGCCCGCCAAGACGAGTTCATGCGTCCGGCCACCGGCGAGAGTACGGGCGACCGGCCCCGCGACGCGAGTGAACGGGTGAAGGCCTCCGGCGCGAGTTCACAGTGACCCGCCCGCCACTTACCCACCCGCGTTCGTCGGCCGTATCGAAGTCGTTACCTGTCATCCGGAGAAACCCGCCTACCCGGGCCGGATTGCTCTTGCCTGGGAGCCCGCCATCCAGGATAATCAAACATGTGTTCGATGAGCCGATGGGGAAGGGGCTGTGACGTGTTGAGAGAGGAGGGCTACGCCGTGCAGGGTGAGGCCGAGGACAACGTGCTGAGCGATGCTGAGGTTGACGACCTGTTCGGCGAGATGGGGATTTACGAGGTGCTCAGTGAGGCGGATCATGACCTGATCGCGGTGGCCTGCGCCGACCTCGATTTTGCGAGGCAGTACGCGCACGACCCGGAGTCGGATCCGCCGCTGGACACCTTCTGGGGGATGTGGGCGCGCGGCGAGCGGGAGTTGGAGCTGGTCGATGCCTGTGAGCAGCGGATCGCGTTGCTGCATGCGATGCAGTGCCGGGCGCTGGCCCGGTTCGCCGGGGTGCGTCCGGATGAGAACGGGCGCGGTGTGAGTAAGTACGTGGCGGAGGAGATCGGGCTGGCCGCGAAGTGGACCGCCCGGTGGGCGGGATCCCGGCTGGCGTTGGCGTTCGCGCTGACCGGCCGACTGCCGGGCACCCTGGCCGCGTTGGAACGCGGAGACGTCGACCTGCGGCGGGCGCAGGCTTTGGCCGACATCACCCGCGGCTGTCCACCTCATGTGGCCACTGCCCTAAAGATGTTGTCGGTTAGGTCGTTCTGGGTAGATTTGATTTGGTGATCTTGATGGTGTAGGTGACGTTGCGGCCGTGTTGGGTTTGTCGTTGTTTCGTGGTTCTGGGTGCGGTGCGGGTGCGGTCGGTGCGGTTTCGTGGTCCTGCGGTGATGACGGTGGTGAGGTGCGTGGTGTCGGGGTGGTGGCCGCAGCCGGGGCAGGGTGGCCTCAGATGGTCGCGGGTGGCGTGCAGGACGTGGGTGAAGGAGATCTGGTGGGGGTCGATGTCCAGGTAGACCGCGGCGGTGGTGGCTTGGTCGATGAGGGCGTTGTAGACGGCGAGTAGGCCCCAGATCTCCTGCTCGGCCAGGTCGGGGGACTGCCCGCGTAGGCGCCGGTTCCCGCCGCGGAGCGTGGTCTTGATGGTCTTGTAGGCGAGTTCGACCTGCCAGCGCCTGGCGTAGGCCGCAGCGATCTGCTCGGCCGGGTAGGCGTCGTGGTCGAGCAGGGTGGTCAGCACCTGGAATCTGCTGGTCGTGGTGCGACCGTCGGCGTCGGTGACGGTCACGATGAAGCTCACCAACCGGGCGAGGGTGTCCTCCAGCCGGGCGGCCTTCTTCTCACCCGTGTCTTTGCGGCGGCGGGCCAGCATGCCGTCGGACTCGGTGAGCCGGACCAGTTCTGAGCCGTCCGGCAACGTGGCGACCACCCTCGCGGGCAGCGACCGCGCCCCGTTCTTCACCCGCCACGCCAGGTGCGCGCCGGTCGCGGCCGCGGTCCGCCACCGGTCCATGGAGAAGAAGTTCCGGTCCGCGAGGTTGAGCGTGCCCGGCCGCAGCTGGGCGACCAGCCGGTCCCACAACCGCTGCTCACTGACCCCGCAGGAGTCCACCTCCGCCGCAGCACCCGGCGGGTCCCGCACGCCACCAACGTGACCACCCGCGCCTGCGGGAACCGCCCACCTGAGGGAGTAGCAAACCTGGCCTGGATCTCCTCGGTCGCGGCCAAGTCCAGCACCGTGCCATCCACCGCGGTCAACACCAACCCGAACACCACCGACCCGGCCGCCGCGCCGGCTGCCGCACCCGCCACGGCACCGGCCTCGAACACCGCCCGTAACACCCCGGCCGGCACCCTGGCCCGCGCACTCGACAACGCCGCCGCACTCACCGGATCCCACAGCACCACAACGGGGTTGAACCAACCCAGCAACGGCCATAACCGGCCGATTACACTCGCGTACCCCTGACCGCAGTACAGGCATAACCCCAGCACCAGCACCGTCGTCACCGCGCCCGTCAACAACCCCTGACACTTATCCACATACCCGGCAGCCGTCAACGCCGCCCGCACCCGCTCCCGACTGGCCAGCACCGCCAACGGGTTCGACCCCACCGCCTCCGGCACCCCGATGTCAGCCCCCGGACCAGCCAGCACCACATCCCGCAACGACCTCTCCGTGCCTGCCGAAGCAGACCCGGACATGACAGACTCAACCACCGAAGCTCCTGGTGCCGACGTTGTGCTTAGACAACCCACGTCGTACCAGGAGCTTCTCCGTAACCGACGCAACCCGCCCACCCCGGCGTGTCGCACCACCACCCACAACCAACACCACCAAGATCGTTACCGAACCGTCACCCCGCCATCCCATACACACCCACACCCAGCCGAATCACCCACATCTTTAGGGCAGTG
>JBKOWA010000138.1:0-9215 GCA_046724155.1 Actinomycetota bacterium | reverse complement strand
GCCGGGCACCGGCGTCCAGCAGCACCCGGACGCACTCCGGATGCGCCCCCGTGGCGGCACTGTGCAGCGGCGTCGCCCGCATCGAGTTGCGCGCCACCGCGTCCACGTCGGCGCCCGCGGTGACCAGCCGGCGGGCCGCGTCGGCGTAACCGAAGAACGCGGCCAGGTGCAGCGGGGTGTATCCGTCCGGGGTCCACGCGCCGGCCCGGCGCACGTCATCGTCGAGCAGGTCGGACAGCCGCTCGGTGGCGCCGACCGCCGCCGCCTCGAAAACGTCCAGCTCGCGTTTGGCGTGCGCCAGGATGGTGGCGAGCCTGGGTTGACCAACGTACATTGCCCACAGGACCACGCTGACACCGTCGTCGGTGTGGGCGTACGCGAGTCGCCGGTCGGAGCGTAGCAACGCATCGACCAGGGCGGGGTCCCCGGCACCGACGGCAGCGAAGATGTCCGTCATGCCCGGCTCCCTTCGCGGATGTACGGCAGAGGTACGCGTTGTGGCATCGGCCACTCCTCGGAGAGGACGAAATCTGCCCGCAACTCTGTGTACGCTCTGTAGACACCTTCTGGGCCGACGCCGTCCCGTTAGACATTAGTCCTGCGGGGCACCCGCACCCGAGTAGTCCTGTGGGACACCTGCACTCCGAGTAGTCCTGTGGGACACCTGCAACCCCGAGTAGTCCTACTGGACACCCGCACCCGGGTGTCCTGCGGGACACCCGCACCCGAGTAACCACGACGGGAAGGCCCAAGAATGGACTTCTCAGCCGTCCCCCCCGCACAGGGCCTCTACGACCCGCGCTTCGAGCACGACTCCTGCGGCGTCGCCTTCGTCGTCGACGCCCGCGGCCGGCGTTCGCACCGGATCGTGTCCCAGGGGCTGAGCGCGCTGGCGAACCTGGACCACCGCGGCGCGGCTGGCGCCGAGCCGAGCTCCGGCGACGGGGCCGGCATCCTGCTCCAGGTGCCGGACTTCTTCTTTCGTGCGGTCCTGGATACGCCGCTGCCCGTGGCGCGCGATGGCGAGCCGGCGTACGCGGTGGGCCTGGCGTTCCTGCCGGACGACGACCGGCGGGCCGCCGCCGCGGTGCAGCTGGTGGCCAGGATCGCCGCGGAGGAGGGGCTGGACGTCCTCGCCTGGCGCGACGTGCCCACCGACCCCAGCCCGCTCGGACCGACCACCCGCTCGGTGCAGCCCCGGTTCCGGCAGGTGTTCCTGGCCGGCTCGGAGTGGGCCGGCGGGACCGCGGTGACGGGGCTGGCGCTGGAGCGACGGGCGTTCTGCGTGCGCAAGCGGGTGGAGCATGAGTCCGCCGCGGCCGGCTGCGGCACCTACTTCCCGTCGCTGTCGGCCCGCACCCTGGTCTACAAGGGGATGCTGACCACCGCCCAGCTCCCGGTGTTCTTCCCCGACCTGCTGGACCCGCGGCTGACCTCGGCCATCGCGCTGGTGCACAGCCGGTTCTCCACGAACACCTTCCCGTCCTGGCCGCTGGCCCACCCGTACCGCTACATCGCGCACAACGGGGAGATCAACACCGTGCGCGGGAACCGGAACTGGATGCGGGCCCGGGAGGCGCTGCTGACCAGCGACCTGTTCCGCGCTCCGGGTGACCCGCCGGGGGCCCCGGGGGACATGTCGCGGGTGTTCCCGATCTGCACCGAGGGCGGCAGCGACTCGGCCAGCTTCGACGAGGTGCTCGAGCTGCTGCACCTGGGCGGCCGGTCGCTGCCGCACGCGGTGCTGATGATGATCCCGGAGGCGTGGGAGAACCATACCGGTATGAACCCGGCCCGGCGGGCGTTCTACCAGTTCCACCGCTGCCTGATGGAGCCGTGGGACGGGCCGGCCTGCGTGGCGTTCACCGACGGCACGGTGATCGGCGCGGTGCTGGACCGCAACGGGCTGCGGCCGTCGCGGTGGTGGCGCACCGACGAGGACCTGGTGGTGCTGGCCAGCGAGGTCGGGGTGCTCGACATCCCGCCGGAGCGGGTGGTGGCGAAGGGGCGGCTGCGGCCGGGCCGGATGTTCCTGGTGGACACCTCGCGGGGCCGGATCGTCGAGGACGACGAGATCAAGGCCGAGCTGGCCGGGCAGCACCCGTACGGGGAGTGGCTGCACGCCGGGCTGCTGGAGCTGACCAGGCTGCCGGACCGGGAGCACCACGTGCCCAGCCACGAGTCGGTGCTGCGCCGGCAGCAGCTGTTCGGCTACACCGAGGAGGAGGTCCGGATCCTGCTCACCCCGATGGCCCAGAGCGGTGTCGAGCCGCTCGGGTCGATGGGCAGCGACAGCCCGGTCGCCGTGCTGTCCGAGCGGCCGCGGATGCTCTACGACTACTTCAGCCAACTCTTCGCCCAGGTGACCAACCCTCCGCTTGACGCTATCCGGGAGGAGCTGGTCACCAGCCTGTCGCCCATGATCGGCGCGGAACACAACCTGCTGGCGCCTACCCCGGCGTCCGCCCGGCAGCTCATGCTGCCTTACCCGGTGCTCGACAACGACGAGCTGGCCAAGATCATCCACGTGAACGACGACGGCGACCTGCCCGGCTTGGCCTGCGCCGTGCTGTCCGGGCGGTACGAGGTGGCCGGCGGCGGGCCGGCGCTGCAGGCAGCGCTGGACCGGATCCGGGCCGAGGCGTCGGCCGCCATCGCCGGCGGCGCGCGGATCCTGGTGCTGTCCGACCGGGGCGCCGACGAGACGTGGGCGCCGATCCCGTCGCTGCTGCTGGTCTCCGCGGTGCACCATCACCTGGTCCGGGAGAAGGACCGCACCAAGGTGGGGCTGGTCGTGGAGTCCGGCGACTGCCGCGAGGTGCACCACGTGGCGCTGCTGCTGGGCTACGGCGCCGCCGCGGTCAACCCGTACCTGGCGTTCGAGACGGTCGAGGACCTGGTCGGCCGGGGGGCGCTGCCCGGGGTCGAGGCGCGTCAGGCGATCCGCAACTACGTCAAGGCTGCCGGCAAGGGCGTGCTGAAGGTGATGTCCAAGATGGGCATCTCCACGGTGGCCAGCTACACCGGGGCGCAGGTCTTCGAGGCGCTCGGGCTGTCCCAGGAGGTGGTGGACGAGTACTTCACCGACACCACCAGCCGGCTCGGCGGCGTCGGGCTGGACGTGGTGGCGGCCGAGGTGGCGGCCCGGCACCGGCGCGCCTACCCGGACAACCCGACCCGGACCGCGCACCGCGGGCTGGAGATCGGCGGGGAGTACCAGTGGCGGCGCGAGGGCCCGCCGCACCTGTTCAACCCGGAGACCGTCTTCCTCCTGCAGCACTCCACCCGGTCCGGGCAGTACGAGGTCTTCAAGCGGTACACCACCGAGGTGGACCGGCTGTCCCGGGAGGCGGCCACCCTGCGCGGGCTGTTCGGGCTGCGCACCGGAGCGCGGCCGCCGGTGCCGCTGGACGAGGTGGAGCCGGTCGAGGCGATCGTCCGCCGGTTCTGCACCGGCGCTATGTCGTACGGCTCGATCTCGGCCGAGGCGCACGAGACGCTGGCCATGGCGATGAACGAGCTGGGCGGCAAGTCCAACACCGGGGAGGGCGGGGAGGACCCGGAGCGGCTGGTCGACCCGGCCCGGCGCTCGGCCATCAAGCAGGTCGCCTCCGGCCGGTTCGGGGTGACCAGCGAGTACCTGGTCCACTCCGACGACATCCAGATCAAGATGGCGCAGGGTGCCAAGCCGGGGGAGGGCGGGCAGCTGCCCGGCGCCAAGGTGTACCCGTGGATCGCCCGCACCCGGCACTCCACCGCCGGGGTCGGCCTGATCAGCCCGCCGCCGCACCACGATATCTACTCGATCGAGGACCTGGCGCAGCTGATCCACGACCTGAAGAACGCCAACCGGTACGCCCGGATCCACGTCAAGCTGGTCGCCGAGGTGGGGGTGGGCACGGTGGCCGCGGGGGTGTCCAAGGCGCACGCCGACGTGGTGCTGATCTCCGGCCACGACGGCGGCACCGGGGCGGCGCCGCAGACCTCGCTCAAGCACGCCGGCGCGCCCTGGGAGCTCGGCCTGGCCGAGACGCAGCAGACGCTGCTGCTCAACGGGCTGCGGGACCGGATCGTGGTGCAGGTCGACGGGCAGCTGAAGACCGGCCGGGACGTGGTGATCGGCGCGCTGCTCGGCGCCGAGGAGTTCGGGTTCGCCACCGCGCCGCTGGTGGTCTCCGGCTGCGTGATGATGCGGGTCTGCCACCTGGACACCTGCCCCGTCGGCGTGGCCACCCAGAACCCGGAGCTGCGCAAGCGGTTCAACGGCCGGCCGGAGTTCGTGGTGAACTTCTTCCGCTACATCGCCGAGGAGGTGCGCGAGTACCTGGCCGCGCTGGGCTTCCGCAGCATCGACGAGGCGGTCGGGCACGCCGAGCTGCTGGACACCCGGGCCGCCGTGGACCACTGGAAGGCCGCCGGGCTGGACCTGTCGCCGCTGTTCGTGGTGCCGCAGCGGCAGGTCGGCAACGGCGGCGGCGAGCAGGTGCTGCACCGCACCAGGGAGCAGGACCACGGCCTGGACCGGGCGCTGGACAACACCCTGATCCAGCTCTGCGAGGGCGCCCTGCAGGACGCCACCCGGGTCAAGCTGGAGCTGCCGGTACGCAACGTCAACCGGACGGTCGGCACGCTGCTGGGCGCGGAGGTGACCCGGCGGTACGGCGGCGCGGGGCTGCCGGACGGCACGATCGACATCACGCTGCGTGGTTCGGCCGGCCAGTCGCTCGGTGCGTTCCTGCCGGCCGGCATCACCGTGCGGCTGTTCGGCGACGCCAACGACTACCTGGCCAAGGGCCTGTCCGGCGGGCGGATCATCGTCCGGCCGGACGAGCGGGCGACGTTCTCCGCCGAGCACAACATCATCGCCGGCAACGTGATCGGCTACGGCGCCACCGGCGGGGAGATCTTCCTGCGCGGCGTGGTCGGCGAGCGGTTCTGCGTCCGTAACTCCGGCGCCACCGCGGTGGTGGAGGGCGTCGGCGACCACGCCTGCGAGTACATGACCGGTGGCCGGGTGGTCATCCTCGGCCCGCACGGGCGCAACCTGGCCGCGGGCATGTCCGGTGGCGTCGGGTACGTGCTGGACCTGACCGAGGACCGGGTCAACCGTGAGATGGTGGACGTCGAGGAGCTGACCGCGCAGGACGCGGAGTGGCTGCATGACCTGGTCGAGCGGCACAGCACCGAGACCGGCTCGCAGCTGGCGGCCAGCCTGCTCGGGGACTGGGGGCGGCAGTCCGGACGGTTCCGTAAGGTCATGCCGCGCGACTACAAGCGAGTATTGGCAGCGCTGTCCGAGGCCGAACGATCCGGCCGGGACGCCGACGAGATGATCATGGAGGTGGCTCGTGGCTGACCCGAGCGGCTTCTTGAAGTACTCCCGCGAGGTACCCACCCGGCGGCCGGTCGAGGTGCGGATCCAGGACTGGCGCGAGGTCTACGAGGACTTCGACCGCACCACGCTGCGCCAGCAGGCCAGCCGATGTATGGACTGCGGCATCCCGTTCTGCCACCACGGCTGCCCGCTGGGGAACCTCATCCCGGAGTGGAACGACCTGGTGCGGCGCGAGGACTGGCAGGACGCCGGCGACCGGCTGCACGCGACGAACAACTTCCCGGAGTTCACCGGCCGGCTCTGCCCGGCGCCCTGCGAGGCGGCGTGCGTGCTCGGCATCGACTCCGACCCGGTCACCATCAAGCAGGTCGAGGTGGAGATCGCCGACCGGGCGTACGGCGGGGGTTGGGTCCCGCAGCCGCCGGCCCGGCACACCGGCCGGCGCGTCGCGGTGGTCGGCTCCGGTCCGGCCGGGCTGGCCGCGGCGCAGCAGCTCACCCGGGCCGGGCATGAGGTCACGGTGTACGAGCGGGCCGACCGGATCGGCGGCCTGCTGCGCTACGGCATCCCCGAGTTCAAGATGGAGAAGCGGCACGTGGACCGGCGGCTGGCCCAGCTGGCCGCCGAAGGCACCAGGTTCGTCACCTCCTGCGACGTCGGGGTGGACGTGACCGGTGACGAGCTGCGGGCCACGCACGACGCGGTGGTGCTGGCCATCGGCGCCACCGTGCCGCGCGACCTGCCGGTACCGGGCCGGGAGCTGGACGGGGTGCACTTCGCGATGGAGTACCTCACCCCCGCGAACCGGGTCTGCGCCGGCGACATGACTGAGACACCGATCTCCGCGGCCGGCCGGCACGTGGTGATCATCGGCGGCGGCGACACCGGCGCGGACTGCCTGGGCACCGCGCACCGGCAGGGCGCGGCCAGCGTGACCCAGCTGGAGATCCTGCCGCGCCCGCCGCAGCACCGGGACGCGAGCATGCCCTGGCCGACCTACCCCATGACGTACCGCGTCTCCTCGGCGCACGAGGAGGGTGGCGACCGGGTGTACGCGGTGTCCACCGAGCGGTTCACCGGTTCGCCGGAGGGCCGGGTCACCACGCTGGTGCTGAACGACGTCCGGCTGGCCGGCGGCCGGTTCGAGCCGGTGCCGGGCAGCACCCGGGAGCTGCCGTGCGAACTGGTGCTGCTGGCGATGGGGTTCACCGGGCCGCAGCGGTCCGGACTGGCCGAGCAGCTCGGGGTGGAGTTCGACCGGCGGGGCAACATCGTCCGCGACGCGGACTGGCAGACCACGGTGCCGGGGGTGTACGTGGCCGGCGACGCGGGCCGCGGGCAGTCGCTGATCGTGTGGGCGATCGCCGAGGGCCGGTCGGCGGCCGCCGCGGTGGACCGTGCCCTGTCCGGCGCCACCGACCTGCCCGCCCCGCTGGCCCCGACCGCGGTGCCGCTGCGTGCCTAGGAGACCTCTGAATATCGGCGTTTGGTGGGGTGAGCTGGGCGTGGGGGGCTGGGGCGAGGGGGGCGGTGGTCGGCTGGGGGCGGGCGGGCGGCGCATGGGGGCGCCGCGGGGGCGGGCGGGTAGGGCCTGTGGGGGCCTTGTGGGGTCGTGTGGTGGCTAGTCTGGGCGGGTTAGGCGGTGGCCCAGGTGCCGTTGGTGCGGGTGAGGCCGTGGGTGAGCAGGGTGCGGAGGTTCAGGGCGGCGACCCGGTTGTGGAGCCAGGCGTTGTTCTTGGTGGTGCCGAGGTAGCGGAGCTTGATGCGTCGTCCGTTTTGGGTGGCGGTGTGGGAGATGGTGCGTTCGATGTTGGAACGGGTGGGTAGTCGCGTTTGAACTGCGGGGTTCGGGCTTGGGCGCGGGCGGCGCGGAGGAGGTCTTCGTGTTCGTGGATGGTCATCGACCGGCCGTTCTTGGCGGTGGTGCACCGGGCGCGTAGCGGGCAGGTGGCGCACAGCCGGCCGAAGGTGACGGTCCGGGTCGGGCTGAGCGGGCGGGTCCATCCGGCGGGGCAGGTCACGTCGTGGTCGGTGATGGTGAAGTCGTCGAGGGTGAAACCGCCGGACACGGCCGGGGTCAGCGGCTTGGGTTTGATCATGGTGTCATGGCCGGCGTCGCGGTAGGCGGCGCGGGCGGCGCCGCTGCCGTAGGCGGAGTCGCCGTACATCTGTAACCCGCTACCGGCACCGGCACCGGCCTGGGCAGGGGCGATGTCGCCGCTGGTACTGCCGGCGGCGGCGCTGGTCTGGCTGGTCACGCCGCTGGCCTGCTCGGTGTCGGCGGTGGTGGTGTCTGCGGTGGTGGCGGTCTGGTCGGTGTCGTCGGGGGTACCGCTGTCGGTGGCGCCCGGGTCGGTGCTGTCAGCGGTGCCGGTGGCGGCGGTCTGCTCGGCGTCGCTGGTGGTGTCGCTGTCGCTGTCGGTGGTGGTGTCGGTAGCGGCGGTCTGTTCAGCGTCGGCGGTGGTGGTGTCTGCGGTGGTGGCGGTCTGGTCGGTGTCGTCGGGGGTACCGCTGTCGGTGGCGCCCGGGTCGGTGCTGTCAGCGGTGCCGGTGGCGGCGGCCTGCTCGGCGTCGCTGGTGGTGTCGCTGTCGCTGTCGGTGGTGGTGTCGGTAGCGGCGTTCTGGTCGGCGTCGTCGGTGGTGGCGGTACCCGCGGTGTCGGCGCTGTGGGTGGTCGTGTCCGTGCGGTCGGTGGTGGCAGCGGTGGTTCCGGCGTCGGTGCTGTCGCCGGTGTCGGTGGTGGTGTGGTAGCGGTCGCGTTGGGCCATCTTCACGCCCATCGCGGCGTCGGTGTTGTCCTCGCCGGTGGCCATTGTCATCTCGCAGTCGGTGACCAGGCCGGTGTCGGGTTCGGTCGCCACGTGAGCGCGGTAGCCGTCGGTGCGCTTCGACCGGGACTTGCGGGTATGGCGAGCCTGCCGGTCCACGGTGGAGACCACCCGGTCCGGCGCGACCCTGCGGGCGATCACCCACCGCCCGTCGGTACCGTCGGACCCCGAGGCGGGTTCGACGTCCTGGCCGGCGACCAACGCCAGCAGCCCCAACGCGTCCGCCGCCGCGCCGTCACGCTGCGGCGCACCCGGCCCGCACAACTCCGCCAGTACCGCCAGCGCGTCGTTGACCAGCGTGGAGACCAGTTCCTGCTTGGCCGCCACATCGTCCCAGTCGATGTCGGGCTTACCAGGCTTGGCGTAGTCCAGGGTGCACACTGCCTCGACCACCCCCCAGGCGCCGGGCACGGTTCGGGCGACCTTGCGTATCGCGGCGACCAGCTGGGTGACGGTGTCCTGGGTGGCCACCGCGTCGTCGAACACCGTGGAGTCCACACACCGCTTCCGCCGCCCGGTCAAGATCCCGGTCTCCGCGACCACCTCCGCGATCTTGTCGAAGACCCGGTCCGGCCGATCCGACGCCGCGATCCGCTTACGCCAGTACACCAGCGTGGAGGGGTGGAACGACATCGCCGTCAGCGACCGGCCACAGGCGACCTTCCACCGGATGTCGAACATCAACGCATCCGCGGTCTGCCCATCCGACAGGCCGTACAGCTCCTTCAGGACCAGCACCGCACCGACCAGGTCCGCCGGCAGCGACGGCCGACCCGTACCCGAGGCGAACAAGTCAGCGGTGAAGGAGTCGTCGAACAGCTCCCGCCGATGCTCGGCCAGGAACGCGAACACGCTCCCCGGCGCCACCAGGTCCCCGGCGATCTCCTGGGCGTCGAACAACTCCCGGTCCAGCCGGCTCATCCCCTGCACGCCTCATGATCCCGCACCAGCCGCCCCACAGGGCACCACGACACGCCACCGACAACCGAACAACCAAAACACGGCAAACCGCGCTAACCTCGACCTATGCCAACCATACGGTTATTCAGAAG
>JBKOWA010000071.1:0-2475 GCA_046724155.1 Actinomycetota bacterium | reverse complement strand
GAGCTCGGCATCCGCACGGTCGCCGTGTACTCCACCGCCGACCGTGACTCCGCGGTGGTCCGATATGCCGACGAGGCTGTGCAGATCGGCCCCGGGCCGGCCAAGCGGAGCTACCTGAACATGCCCGCGGTGGTGGAGGCGGCACTGCGCACCGGCGCCGACGCCATCCACCCCGGCTACGGGTTCCTGTCCGAGGACCCGTACTTCGCCGAGGCGTGCGAGCGCAACGGGATCGCGTTCATCGGCCCGCCGCCGCATGTGATCGCCAAGCTCGGCGACAAGGTCGCGGCCCGCGGCCTGATGGCCGGGGTCGGCGTGCCGCTGCTGCCCGGCAGCCTGCACCCGCTGCGCACGGTGGACCAGGCCAAGGCGGTGGTGGACGAGATCGGGCTGCCGGTCATCATCAAGGCGGCCGCCGGCGGTGGCGGCCGCGGGATGTCGGTGGTGCGCGACGAGGCCGACTTCTCCCGGGCCTACCGGGAGACCCGGGCCGCCGCGCAGGCGCTGTTCGGCGACAACCGGGTCTACGTGGAGCGCTACCTGGACCGCGCCCGGCACGTGGAGATCCAGGTGCTGGCCGACGGCCACGGCTCGGTCATCCAGCTCGGCGAGCGGGACTGCTCGGCGCAGCGGCGGCACCAGAAGCTGGTGGAGGAGACGCCGGCGCCGGGGCTGTCCGAGGAGGTCCGCCGGGCCATGGGCGAGGCCGCGGTGTGCGGCGCCCGGGCCGCCGGCTACGTCGGGGCTGGCACGTTCGAGTTCCTGTACGACCCGGCGGGCGGCGGGTTCTACTTCATGGAGGTGAACTGCCGGATCCAGGTCGAGCATCCGGTCACCGAGATGGCCACCGGCGTGGACCTGGTGGCCGAGCAGATCCGGGTCGCGGCCGGCGGGCGGCTGCGGCTGCGGCAGCGGGACGTGCGCCCGCACGGCGCGGTGGTGGAGTGCCGGATCAACGTGGAGGACCCGGAGCGGGGGTTCGTGCCGGCCCCCGGGCTGCTGGCGGAGTTCGTGCCGGCCGGCGGGCCGTTCGTCCGGGTGGACAGCCACGGGTTCCCCGGCTACAAGGTGCCCGCGGAGTACGACTCACTGCTGGCCAAGCTGCTGGTCTGGGCGCCGGACCGGGAGCAGGCGCTGGAGCGGATGCGCCGGGCGCTGGCCGAGTTCCGGGTCTCCGGGCCGGGAGTGCACACCACGGCGGGTTTCCTCGGCGAGCTGATCTCCGACCCGGTGTTCCGCCGCGGCGAGCACACCACGTCGATCGTGGAGGACGTGCTGGCTGCCCGCCGCGCGGCCCCGGTGGATCTCAGCCGCAAGCGGCGCCCGCCGACCGGGGAGGCGCCCGCCCAGCGCGCTGCCTGACGCACCGGGCTGCCTGACTCATTGGGCTGCCTGACTCATTGGGCTGCCTGGCTCGCTGGGCCGCCTGACCCCGCACCGGCCGGCAGTACCGGCCCCGAACCGCCCGCCCGGCCCGGCTTCTCGCGCAGAGATGGAGAAGACCGGGTCCGGGCGGGCGGTTGACTATTGGCTGGCAGCCGGTGCTCCCGACGAAAGGGCGGGTGTCCGAATGGGGACCGTACCTGGTTCAGTGCGTCGACTGGCGTTCGCCCCGTCGCTGGCCGAAGTCGGCTTCGAGGGGCGCGGCTTTCCGATCGCCCCGACCGACGAGACCCGCCGGCTCGAGGCGGTGCCGCAGGCGGTGGTGGTCGGGTTCGAGTGGGGCATCGACACGCGCAGCCTGTGGGAGCTCGAGCGGCGGCTGGGCATGGTGGAGCCGGACCTGCGCGGCTTCGCCTACGAGGGCGCGACGATGGCGTGCACCATTCTCGACGCCATGGGTTTCCGGCGCGGCCACCGCACCCGCGACCTGCTGCGCAGCTCCGGAGAGCCACACCTGGTGCTGTCCTACATCGGCGTCGGTTTCGCGATGTCCAAGCTGCCCCGCGTGCTGTGGAAGAAGATCATGCCGGACCTGACCGGCCTGAAGTACTACCCGGTCATGACCTGGCTGGCCGTCGACGGCTACGGTTTCGACCTGGCGTACTTCAACCCGAAGCGGTGGGTGGAACGCCAGGAGATCCCGGCGCCCTACCCGTGGGAGGGCAACCCCCGCTACTTCCTGCGGGCGGTGGACCAGGGCATCGGCCGCGCGCTGTGGTTCATGAACGGTGGCCGGCCGGAGCCGGTCGTGGCCGCGGTCGGCCGGTTCGCCCCGCACCGGCAGGCGGACATGTGGAGCGGGATCGGGCTGGTCGCGACGTTCGCCGGCGGCTGCTCCCCGGACGAGCTGGCCTGGCTCCGCGAGGCTGCCGGGCCGTACGCGCCCGAGGTGGCCCTGGGCGCGGTGAACGCGGTCGTCGGCCGCGACCACGCCGGCTACCTGCCGGAGCGCACCGAGCCGGCGCTGGCGGCGCTGACCGGGCTCACCGTGCCGGCCGCGCTCAACCTGGCCGCCAGCACCGAGGTGCCCGG
>JBKOWA010000294.1:0-9281 GCA_046724155.1 Actinomycetota bacterium | reverse complement strand
GCTTCGACGCATCGGTGCTGGAGCTGTGCCTGTCGCTGCCGGCCGGCGCGGCGCTGGTCGTGCCGCCTCCCGGGCCGCTGCTCGGCGAGCAGCTGGCCGAGCTGCTCGCCGACCGGCGGGTGACCCACGCTCTGATCCCGCCGGCCGCGCTGGCCACCGTGCCGGCCGCAGGGCTGATCGCAGGGCCGAACGCGGTGCCGCCTACCGGGCCGGACGGAGTGTCGGCTGCAGGACCGTTCACAGCGCCGGCCGCGGGGCTGGCGACGGAGGCGGGCGCAGAGTCGGCGGCAGAGTCGGCGGCAGAGTCGGCCACAGAGCCTGCGGTTGCGCTGCCGGACTTCCGCTGCCTGATCGTCGGCGGTGACGCCTGCACCGCAGAGCTGGTGCAGCGGTGGGCGGCCGGCCGGCAGATGACCAACGCGTACGGGCCGACCGAGGCGACCGTGGTCTCGACCTGGTCCGACCCGCTGGCACCCGGCGGCGGAGCCCCGCCGATCGGCCGGCCGATCCCGAACACCCGGGCCTACGTGCTGGACGCCGCGTTGCGCCTGGTCCCGGTCGGGGTGCCGGGGGAGCTGTACGTCACCGGCCCCGGGCTGGCCCGCGGCTACCTGGACCGCCCCGGGCTGACCGCCAGCCGGTTCGTGGCCGACCCGTTCGGCCCGCCGGGCGCCCGGATGTACCGCACCGGTGACCTGGTCCGGTGGACCGCCGGCGGCGAGTTGGAGTTCCTCGGCCGTTCCGACCACCAGGTCAAGATCCGCGGCTACCGGATCGAGCTCGGTGAGGTCGAAGCCGCACTGCGGCAGCACCCCGACGTGGCCGAGGCCGTCGTCGTCGCCCAGCAGTACCCCGGCAGCCAGCAGCGCCACGGCACCCATCCGTACCCGGCCGACCGGGATCGTCCCGGTAGCCAGCAGCACCCTGGCAGCCAGCAGGACGCGGCCGGCTCCGGCAGCCAGGAGCGCACTGCCGGCCAGGAGCGTCACGGCCACCAGCGGCTGGTCGGCTACCTGGTGCCGGCACCGGGGGCGGCCGCGCCGACCACCGACGCGCTGCGGGAGTTCCTCGGCCGGTCGCTGCCCGAGTACATGATCCCGGCGGCGTTCGCCGTCCTGGACGCGCTGCCGCTCGGCCCGAGCGGCAAGCTCGACCGGCGGGCACTGTCCACTGTGGAGCTGTCGGTGGTCGAGGGCGGTGCAGGCACCGGTGCCGGTGATGGCGCCGGCACCCGTGCCCAGCCGGGCTACGTCCCGCCCGGAACGCCGACCGAGCAGGCGCTCGCCGAGATCTGGGCGGACGTCCTCGGCCTGGACCGGGTCGGCGTGCGGGACAACTTCTTCTCCCTCGGCGGCGACTCCATCCTCACCATCCAGGTGGTGTCCCGGGCCCGGCAGGCCGGGCTGAGGCTGGCGCCGAAGGACCTGTTCCGGCATCAGACGGTCGCCGCGCTGGCCACGGTCGTCACCGCGGTGGACGCGGCTGGGGCGGACCGGGCGGGGGCGGCCCGGCAGCCGGTGGTCGGGCCGGTGCCGCTCACCCCGATCCAGCGCTGGTTCTTCCACACCCACCAGGACAACCCGCACCACTTCAACCAGTCCACCCTGCTGGAGCTGGGCCCCGAAATGGGCCCCGACATGGGGACCGGACCGGGCACCGACCTGGACGTGCCGGCGCTGGAACGGGCCCTGGACGGGCTGCACGCGCACCACGACGCGCTGCGGATGCGCTTCGAGTGCCTCGACGGCGCGTGGCGGCAGCGGAACGCGCCGGTCGGGCCGGCGGCGCCGCTGCGGCGGTGCGACCTGTCCACTGTGGAGCCCGACGGGCAGCTCGCCGCGATGGAGAAGGTCGCCGACGAGGTGCACGCCAGCCTGGACATCACCGCCGGCCCGCTGCTCCGCGCGGTGCTCTTCGACCGGGGCGCCGGGCAGCGGCCGATGCTGTTCGTGGCCGTGCACCACCTGGTGGTCGACGGGGTGTCCTGGCGGATCCTGGTGGACGACCTGGAAACGGCGTACCGGCAGGCGGTCCGCGGCGAGCCGGTCGACCTCGGGCCGAAGACCACGTCGTTCCAGGACTGGTCGCAGCGGCTCACCGAGCACGTGCGGTCCGGCGGGCTCGACGGCGAGCTGGACCACTGGGCGGCGGCGGCGTCGTCGGGTGCCTTGCCGCTCGACCACCCGCCTGCCGTGCCATCGAATGGCGTGCCATCGAATGGCGTGCCATCGAACGGCGCGGTCGTGAGCTCGGCGGCGGCCCCGGGCGGGATCCCGCCGGCGACCGGGGTGGCCGACCCACCGGCGTCCCCGCCGCGGACGGTGTCGGTGCAGCTCAGCCCGGAGGACACCGAGGCGCTGCTGCGCGGCGCGCCGACCGCGTACCGCACCGCGGTGAACGACGTGCTGCTGGCCGCCCTGGCCTGGGCGCTGTCCCGGTGGACCGGCCGGTCCACGGTCTCCATCGACCTGGAGGGCCACGGCCGCGAGGACGTCCTGGACGGCGCCGACCTGTCCCGCACCGTCGGCTGGTTCACCACGATGTACCCGGTCACCCTCGACGTCGGCGGCCGACCCGGCGGGATCAACGGTGCCGCCCGGGCACATGGCTCTGGAGGGGCTGCCGGGTTCAGCGGTGCTGATGGGCCGAACGGTTCCGGTGGGGCTGCCGGGTTCAGCAGTGCCGATGGGTCCAGGGGTTCCGGTGGGGCTGACTGGTCTAGCGGTGCCGATGGGTCCAGGGGTTCCGGCGGGGCTGACGGGTCCAGCGGTGCTGATGGGTCCAGGGGTTCCGGCGGGGCTGACGGGTCCAGCGGAGCTCGCGGGGCCGGCAGCGGGCCGGACTGGCGGGCGCTGGTCAAGTCGGTGCGCCGGCAGCTGCGGGCCGTGCCGGGCAACGGGTTCGGCTTCGGCGCGCTGCGCTGGCTCGGCTCGCAGGCGGCCCGGGACCGGCTGCCGGCGGACGCCCCCGGGCCGCAGATCGTGTTCAACTACCTTGGCCAGTGGGACGCCCGTACCCGGGAGCCGGGCGGCGGGCTGGTGCACGCCGGGCACGGCGCGCTCGGCCGGGACCACGACCCGGCCGACCGCGGCTCGCACCTGCTCGAGGTGGTGGGCGCCGCGCACGGCGGCCGGCTCGAGCTCACCTGGTACTACCACCCCGACCGGCACGAAGAATCCACTGTGGAGCGTGTCGCCGGCGACTTCGCCGGCGCGCTGCGGCGGATGGCCAGCGACTGTCGACAAGCGACATGACCGCCCGGTCCGCAGACCGCCGGCGGCGGGCCGTGACCCGGCCCGCCGGCCCGGCGGTCGGTACCAGGCAGCGGTGGCCGGACTCCCGCCACCCCCCGGGGGTTACCCGGCCACCGCTGCCGACCGCCCTGCCGACCCCTGCTGAACGGCTGGAGGAGCGATGACCGTCCCGCTGTCCCGCAACCGCAACTACCGGCTGCTGTGGAGCAGCCAGGTGCTGTCCGGGTTCGGCTTCAGCGCCTCGACGATCGCCTTCCCGCTGCTGGTGCTGGCCGTCACCGGCTCGGCCGCCGCCTCGGGGCTGGTGCTCGCCGCGACCGCCGCGGCCCAGCTGCTCGCCGGGCTGCCGGCCGGCGCGCTGGTCGACCGCTGGAACCGCAAGAAGGTCATGCTGGGCTGCGAGGCCGCCCAGGCGGTGGCCGCCGGCACCCTGGTCGCCGCGCTGCTGGCCGGCGTGACGAGCGTCCCGCAGCTGGTCGCGGTGGCTGCGGTGTTCGGCGTCTGCGCGGCGCTGTTCGAGCCGGCGGAGGAGGCGTCCCTGCCGAACCTGGTGCCGGACGGGCAGCTGCCCACCGCGGTGGCGATGAACGCGGCCCGGGCCTACCTCGGCCACCTGTCCGGCACCGCCGCCGGTGGGTTCCTGTTCGCGGTCGGCCGGTTCGTGCCGTTCGCTGCGGACGCCCTGACGCATGCCGCGGCGTTCCTCACCCTGGCGTTCCTGCGGGTGCCGCGGCGCGAACTGCCGCCCCAGCCGGTCGGCCGGCTCGGCCGGGAGATCGCCGACGGGCTGCGCTGGGTGTGGCAGAGCCGGCCGCTGCGGGTCACCGCGCTGTGCGCGGTGGTGCTCAACCTGTTCTTCAGCGCGTTCTACGTCGTCATCATCGTGCTGGCCCGCAGCCGGGGCGTCCCGGCGGGGCAGATCGGCCTGATGGCGGCGATGCTCGGGGTCGGCGGCATCCTCGGCGCCGGGCTCGCGCCGTACCTGCAGCGGGTCCTCAGCCCGTACCTGTCGATCGTCGGGGTGTTCTGGGTGCTGACCCTGCTCACCCCGCTGGCGGCCGGTGTCCGCACCGGGTACCTGATGGGTGCCCTGTTCGCGGCCATGGCGCTGCTCCCGCCGACCGCGAACACGACGATCATGACCCGGCAGCTGCTGCTCACCCCGGACGGGCTGCGCGGCCGGCTGAGCGCGGTGCTCGGACTGGTCACCGGCGTCGCGGCCACGGTGGGCCCGGTGCTGGGCGGCGTCCTGGTCGAGGCCGTCTCCGGCAGCCAGGCGGTGCTGCTCTGCACGGCCGGCATCGCCGCCAGCACCGTGCTGGCCACTGCCAGCCCCACCCTGCGGGCGCTGCCCGCCACCCCGGTCACCGAGGACCCGGTGCGCACCGACGACCCGGTACCCGCCGAAGACCTGGTGCCTGCCGACGAAGAAGACCCGGTTCCGGCCGAAGACCCGGTGCCCGGGGTCGCTGGAGCTCCGGCGCCCGCGCCCAGCCAGGGAGACCAGCCGCAACCATCACGAGAGGAGATCCAGATGGACGACAACGCCCGGTACGAGGTGCTCCGCAACGACGAGGACCAGTACTCGCTCTGGCTTGCGGGCCACGACGTGCCGGCCGGCTGGCACCGGGTCGGCAGGGAGGGCACCCGGGAGGAATGCTCGGCCTACGTCGATGAGGTGTGGACCGACATGCGGCCCCGCAGCCTCCGGGAGGAGATGGACGGCGTGACCCGGTCCTAGCCCCAAACTTGTGGACGCGACACGCCCTCCAAGGGCATGCCGCGTCCACACGTTTCCAAAGCCGCTAGCGGTGAGGGCCCTGCCCGAAGCCGCACCCCGGATGGAGCTGCCGCGGATGGAGCTGCCGCTGATGGAGCTGCCGCGGATGGAGCTGCCACGGGGGAGCGGCCGGGGCGGGGGTGCTGCCACGGCGGCGTGCGAGGTCGGGCCAGGCCCGATGGCCCTGCGGGGCTGGACCAACGGCCCTGCCCGGCCCAAACGGGCGAATGCTCCTTGTACCGGGGCGTCCTCGACAAGGCAGTGCCATGGTCCCGCCGGTCGCGGACTTGTGGCTCTGCTGACCGAGCGACCGGTACGGGAGTGTTGGTACCAGGTTCAGAGATCCTGATTCGGAGGCCCGAGATGGCTGTGACGCATGATGCTCGGCCGCTCCCCGCCACACCGGCGCCGGCGACACCCGTCCGGCACGCGGTCGACTACGTGTGGGCGGCGACGCGGATCTGCCTGGGCACGATCTTCGCCTGGGCGTTCTTCGACAAGTTGTTCGGGTTGGGACACGCGACGCCGTCGGCGCGCGCGTGGATCAACGGAGGATCCCCCACCAAGGGCTTCCTCTCACACAGCACCGGCTTCTTCAGCGGGTTCTACACCGACCTGGCCGGCAACGCGGTCATCGACTGGCTGTTCATGCTCTCCCTGGCCGGCATCGGCTTCGCCCTGCTGTTCGGCATCGGGATGCGGATCGCCGCGGTGTCCAGCGTCATCCTGCTGGTCATGATGTGGTCCGCGGTGCTGCCGCCGGCGAACCACGTCTTCATGGACGATCACATCATCTACGCGCTCGTGATCGTCGGGCTGGCGCTGGCGGGTGCGGGCCGCACCTGGGGGCTGGGCAACTGGTGGAGCCGGACCGCGCTGGTGCAGCGGTACCCCTGGCTCACCTGAGACCGGATCCCACCTGACCTGCGGATCCCTGCACCCGAGTCGGCCGGACCGGTACTCGATGAGGAAGGCGCCGCCCCCGGGACCTACCACGGTCGCGGGGGCGGCGGGCCGCCGGGAACGGCGACCGGCCGCCGGCAGCACGGCAGCACGGCAGCGTCCCGCGGCACGGCCGCCTCCCACAGCACGACAGGCTTCAGCAGCACGACAGGCTTCAGCAGCACTACAGGCTTCAGCAGCACTACACAGGAGCAACAGGAGAAAGAGATGGACCTGAAAGACACCATCGTGGTGGGCGTGGACGGCTCGGAGATCAGCCGCCGCGCGCTGCGCTGGGCGCTCGACGAGGCGGCCCGCACGGGTTACCAGGTGCGCGCCATCACGGCCTGGTCGGGCATCATGTCGGCTCAGCCGGACCCGGTCGACCCCAGGGCGGCCGCGGAGCGGGCCGAGCACCTGCTCGCCGAGGAGGTCAGCGCGGTGAACGCCGACCGGCCGGCGCCAACGCCGGTGCAGCAGCAGGTCATCGAGGGTGAGCCGGCGAAGACGCTGATCGTCGCCTCCGCCGAGGCGGCACTGCTGGTGCTCGGCAGCCATGGGCACGGCCGCCTGTTCCAGGCGCTGCTCGGCTCGGTCACCGCCGAGTGCGTGCGGCATGCGGCGTGCCCGGTCGTGATCATCCCGCCGGTGACCCGGGCAGAGCCGCACGGACCGGCCAGGGAGGCGTTCAGCGCCCCCCTGTTCTGATCGTGATCCGATGGCCCCGGCCCGCCCGTCGAACGGCCCGCCGGCCGAACGGCCCGCCGGCCGAACGGCCCGCCGGGCCGGGACCCTGTATGGCCGAAGGACCCCGCCGGTCGGGCCTGGTGCCCGTCGCGGCAGTACCCGGCTGCCGGGGAAGGTGAAACCGAACCGCGCCGCCGCGCCGGTCGGCCCCCACCGCCGCCGCGGCGGCCGGCCCCGACCCGAGGAGGCAACGATGGCAGCCGCCAAGCGATGGACGGTCGACATCTACATCGACGAGCACGAGGGCCGGACCAGGGCCGAGGCGCGGCTGCACACGGGGGACGCGACCGCGCTCGGCGGCGTCGGCACCGCGCGACGCAACCCGGCCGACCCCGAGGTCCCGGAGATCGGTGACGAGCTTGCCGCGGCCCGAGCCCTGTCGGAGCTGGCCCACAACCTGCTGCACGCGGCCGCCAGTGACATCGAGGCGGTCACCCACCAGCCCGCCAGCCTGCGCCGCTGACCGGACCGACACCCCCGACCGCTTTGACCGGACCGACACCCCCCGACGAGGAGACAGATCATGCGCATGGTGATGGAGCGGGGCTGCCCCGAGGAGTTCCGGATCCACCTGCTGATGCAGCAGGTACAGGGCCTGGAGCAACGGCTGGAGCTGCTCGAGGCCGAGCTGGCCGGGTTGCGCGCCGAGGCGCGGGTCAGGACCCCGGAGGTGGCGGCCGCCCGGCTGTGACCCCATGAACCGGGAGGAGCCCGGCGATGAAGAACCTCATCACCCTGGCTGGGCTGCGGCCCGCCGCGGTGACCGTCCTGCTGGGACCGGTCCCTGCCGAGCCGCTGCTGGCCGGCGCGACCGTGCCCGTGGTGCTGCCCGAGTCGGCGGTTCCGGACCGGCTGGCCGCCGCCGCGGCGGTGGTCGCGCTGGGCGGCGTGCCCATGCCGATGACGCCGATCGACCTGCTGGGCTACGCCAGCGACTACGCGGGGCTGGCCGCGCCGCTGTCCGCGTTCGCCCCCGTGGCGCTGGCCAGCCTGCCCTCGCAGCGCACCATGCAGGGCATCGCCGACCACGCCACGGTGCCCGTGCTCAGCCTCGGCACCGGTACGGAACGCCCGCTGCACGCGCTGGCCGACCTGCGGCTGCTCAGCGCCGAATGGGGCGGCCCGGCCGGGCGCCGGGTCGCGTACATCGGGCTGGCCGGCGCGGCCCAGCAGTCCCTGGCGCAGGCCTGCGCGCTGACCGGGGTCGAGCTGTCGGTGGCCGGCCCGGGTGCCGGCCGGACCCCGCGGGAGGCGGTCACCGGCGCGGACGCCGTCTTCCTGGGCCTCTGGACGGACCGGAGCACCCCGGCACTGCTGGCCTCCGCACGGCACGCGCTGCTGGCCCGGTACCGGCTCACCCCGGACCTGCTCGCGCTGGCCCGACCGGGTGCTCCGGTGCTGCACGAGGGGCCGTGCCGGCCCGGTGTCGAGGTGGACGGCCGGTTGGCCGGCAGGCACCGCTGCCGGCTGCGGCAGCAGCGGCAGGCGCTCACCGAGACCCTGCAGGCCGTGATCGGCGCCGTGCTGCCGGACCGGCCGGAACGCGAACCCCGCCCGGTGGTG
Organism: Actinomycetota bacterium; assembly: GCA_046724155.1. Classification (GTDB taxonomy): domain Bacteria; phylum Actinomycetota; class Actinomycetes; order Mycobacteriales; family JACQDL01; genus JBKOWA01. The sequence goes on along the minus strand of JBKOWA010000294.1, from coordinate 995 downwards.
CCGGCCGGCGCTGGGTACCCCAACGGCGAGTACCCCAACGACGAGCACTCCAACGGCGAGTACCCCAACGGCGCCGGGTTCCGCACCGTGCCGTACCCTCACGCCCCCAATCATCCGAGGGCCTGATCGCAGCCGGTCCCCTGGCCGACCAGATCGCCGACTCGGGCGACCACCGATCGGTGGTGCTGCCACCGGTGACCGCTCCGGCGGAGCCCACCCCCGCCGGGCCGGTCGCGGGGGGCCGTAGCGTCGCGGTCAGGAGCCGGTGCGTTCCCAGCCGCGGCGGGCCGGTCGGGACCCGGCGCCTTCCGCAGATCCTGGGCCCGCCGCCCGGGACCGGTAGACGATGTACGGCCGGAACAGGTAGCCGACCGGCGCGGTGAAGGCGTGCACCAGCCGGGTGAACGGCCACAGCGCGAACAGCAGCATGCCGACCAGGGTGTGGATCTTGAACGAGAGCGGGGCGGCGGCCATGGCGTCGAGGTCCGGGCGCAGCGCGAACAGGGAGCGGAACCACAGCGACACGCTCGCCCGGTAGTTGTACGGCTCGCCGACCACCCCGGACCCGATCAGCGTGGTGGCCAGGCCGGCCACGATCGCGGCCACCAGCACCACGTACATCGTCTTGTCGTTGCGGGTGGTGGCCATGAACACCGGGCCGGTGGTGCGCCGCCGGTAGATCAGGATGCCGACCCCGACCAGGGTGGCGAACCCGGCGATGCTGCCCAGGGTGACCGCCTGCACGTGGTAGGCGTGCTCGGACATCCCGGCGGCGGAGGTCCAGCGCTGCGGGACGACCAGCCCGACCAGGTGCCCGACCACCACGACCAGGATGCCGAAGTGGAACAGCGGGCTGCCGATCCGCAGCAGCCGGGACTCGTGCAGCTGCGAGGAACGGGTGGTCCAGCCGAACTGGTCGTACCGGTAGCGCCACACCGTCCCGCCGACCAGCACCGCGAGGGTGAGGTACGGCAGCACCCCCCACAGCACTACGT
>JBKOWA010000543.1:0-2712 GCA_046724155.1 Actinomycetota bacterium | reverse complement strand
GGGTTGGGCTGCCGCCGCGTGCGGGGGTCTAGAGTTGTGTGGGCGACGCGTAACATGCTTCCATCCGGCTCTTCTGGAAAGGCTGGTTTCTGGTGGTTGATTCTTCATGCAGCTCCAAGCTCGACATGACCCTCCCGAACTCGGCGCGGATCTGGAACTACTGGATGGGCGGCACGGAAAATTTTGTCGTCGACCGCGAAGCCGGGGACGCGTTCATCGAGAAGTTCCCCGGCATCGTCCGCTTAGCCAAGGAGTCCCGGAAGTTCCTTATCCGGGCTGTCCGCTACCTGGCCGCTGAGGCGGGTATCCGTCAGTTCCTCGACATCGGCACCGGGCTGCCGACCATGGAGAACACCCATGAGGTTGCCCAGCGGATCGCCCCGGACTCCCGCATCGTGTACGTGGACAACGACCCGCTCGTGCTGGTGCACGCTCGCGCCCTGCTCATCAACACCACCGACGAGGGCGTCACCGCCTATGTCGACGCCGATGTGCACAACCCGGACCGGATCGTGGCCGACGCCAGGAACGTCTTGAACTTCACCAAGCCGATCGCGGTCATGTTCATGGGAGTACTCGGCCACGTCGCCGACTACGACGAGCTGCGGTCGATCGTGTCCCGGATGATGGCTGCCGTCCCCACCGGCAGCTACCTGGCGCTGCAGGACGGCACCAACACAAGTGAAACGTTCAACGTGGCCCAGCAGGGCTACGACGATACCGGTGCAGTCCCCTACATCCTGCGCAGCCCGGAGCAGATCGGCCGCTGCTTCGAGGGCCTGGAAATGCTGGAGCCGGGCCTGGTGCCGATCTCGCGCTGGCGGCCGGACCCTGCCGGCGCCGAGGTAGAGCCGGTGGATGCGTACGGCGCCGTGGCTCGCAAGCCCTGATCCCGCCACGACCAGCGGCGCCGGATCCGCTGCCCGCGTACGCCGCTCCCGACCCTGCCCGACCCGGCCCGCAGCTGATGCAACTGGGACAACCCGGCAGGTGCGGCCATCTGCCGGTCGCCGTACGCAGACGCGCCGAGGTCCGCCGCAGCGGCGAAGCCGCTCGACCGTCGCCTGCAGCCTCTACGGGTGAACACCGACCTGACCTGATAGTCGGTATCCGCGGTGATGGTCGACAATCGTGGTGGTTGGGGGTTCGCGCTGGGGGTAGGCGCGGGCATCGTCGGTCGTGATCATCGTGCCGAGCCGCACCACCGGCAGGCCGGTCCGCGAGCTGCTCGAGACCTGCGCCGCGCCGTCCTGGCTCAGACCACGGTGCATCAGGGCAATGACCGTCTCGCTCAGTGTCTGCGCGGTGTCCCGGGCGATCGACATGGCCTGGCGGTAGAGATCATCAGGCAGGTCGATCAACATGCGCATGACGCGTCTTGTCAGAAGGGGCGTCCTGAGGACGGACGCTGCGATTCGGCTCCGCGGTGCCGGATCTGCTGCCCGAGGTCCGCTCGTCTCAGGCGGGTGGCTGGCCGCCCCCGCGACCTACCGTACGGCTCGGTGCCTGGCGCGGCCGCAACCCGGGAAACATCTGCAGCGGCGACCACCTGCTGCGTCCTCCGTAGAACGCGCGAACAGATCGACCGACAAAGATGGCGCGACTGGCGCTGGGTGAGCCCGGAAGGATTGAGGAAGTCGATGGTGGCGCTGCGCGGGTCGTGGCCGACCACGAGGACCAGGTGGCCACCTCGGCCAGATGCTTAGCCGGAGAGTTGGCTGCCGTCGTGTGCAGGGTCTAGGTTGGGTAACGCGTGACACGCTGCCCCGGGCTCCAGCTGGAAGGGCTTGTTTCTGATGACTGACGCTTCGTATAGCTCCAGGCTCGACACGACCGTACCGCACTCGGCGCGCATCTGGAACTACTGGATGGGCGGCACGGACAATTTCGCTGTTGACCGTGAAGCCGGGGACGCCTACATCGAGAAGGCGCCCGGCATCATCCCCTTAGCCAAGGAGTCCCGGAGGTTCCTTATCCGGGCCGTCGGCTACCTGGCCGCCGAGGCGGGCATCCGCCAGTTCCTCGACATCGGCAGCGGACTGCCGACCATGGAAAACACCCACGAGGTTGCCCAGCGGCTCGCCCCGGACTCCCGCATCGTGTACGTGGACAACGACCCGCTCGTGCTGGTGCACGCTCGTGTCCTGCTCGTCAACACCACCGACGAGGGCGTCACCGACTACATCGAAGCCGACATTCATGACCCGGACCAGATCGTGGCCGACGCCAGGAACATCTTGAACTTCACCGAACCGGTCGCGGTCATGTTCATGGGAGTCCTCGGCCACGTCGCCGACTACGACGAGATGCGGTCGATCGTGTCTCGGGTGATGGCTGCCGTCCCCTCCGGCAGCTACCTGGTGCTGTGGGACGGCACCAACCTGACTGAGGGTTTCGACGAGGCCCAGAAGGGCTACGACGACACCGGTGCAGTCCCCTACAACCTGCGCAGGCCGGAGCAGATCGGCCGCTGCTTCGATGGCCTGGAAATGCTGGAGCCGGGCCTGGTGCCGATCTCGCAGTGGCGGCCGGACCCTGCCGGCGCCGAGGTAGAGCCGGTGGAGGGGTACGGCGCCGTGGCTCGCAAGCCCTGATCCCGCCACGACCAGCGGCGCCGGATCCGCTGTCCGGAGGTCCCGTCGGTCCGGCCACCCTGGGCCGCGCGCGGCGCGGTAGACCGGACCGGGCCAGGGCGGCTGGTCACCCTGTAGC
>JBKOWA010000574.1:0-2272 GCA_046724155.1 Actinomycetota bacterium | reverse complement strand
AGCCCGGGCTGCCCGAGCTGCTGCGCAAGGCGCTGGACAGCGGCCGGCTGCGGTTCACGACGTCGTACGAGGAGGTCGCGGCGTTCGCCGACGTGCACTTCGTCTGCGTCGGCACCCCCCAGCAGCGGGACGGGTACGCCGCGGACCTGACCTACGTGGACGCCGCGTTCACCCAGCTCGCCCCGCTGCTGGACCGGCCGGCGCTGATGGTCGGCAAGTCGACGGTGCCGGCCGGCACGGCGGCCCGGATCGCCGACCTGGTCTCCCGGCTGGCCCCGCACGAGGGCGTCGAGCTGGCGTGGAACCCGGAGTTCCTGCGCGAGGGCTTCGCGGTCGAGGACACGCTGCGCCCGGACCGGCTGGTCTTCGGGGTGCGCTCGCAGTGGGCCGAGGAGCAGCTGCGGGCCGCGTTCGCCCCGGTCATCGACAGCGGCACCCCGGTCATCGTCACCGACTTCGCCACCGCCGAGCTGGTCAAGGTGGCGGCCAACTCGTTCCTGGCCACCAAGATCTCGTTCATCAACGCGATGGCGGAGATCTGCGAGGTCACCCAGGCGGACGTCACCAAGCTCGCCGAGGCGCTCGGCTATGACGACCGGATCGGCCGGCGGTTCCTCAACGCCGGGCTCGGCTTCGGCGGTGGCTGCCTGCCCAAGGACATCCGCGCGTTCATGGCCAGGGCCGCGGAGCTGGGCGTCGACCAGGCGGTGACGTTCCTCAAGGACATCGACGACATCAACATGCGGCGCCGTGCCCGGGTGGTCGACCTCGGCAGCGAGCTGCTGGCCGGCTCGTACGCGGGTGCCACGGTGTGCGTGCTCGGTGCGGCGTTCAAGCCGAACTCCGACGACATCCGGGACTCCCCGGCGCTCGACGTGGCGGCCAGCATCCAGCGCCTCGGCGCCACGGTCACCGTCTACGACCCGGCGGCGCTGGACAACGCCAGGCGGGCCCACCCGGAGCTGGCCTACGCCGAGTCGGCGCTGGCCGCGGCGCGCGGGGCGGACCTGGTGCTGCTGCTCACCGAGTGGAGCGAGTTCCGGGAGATGGACCCGCGGGTGCTCGGCGCGGCGGTGGCGCACCGGCGCATCGTCGACGGCCGGAACGCCCTGCGGCCGGCCGAGTGGCGGGCGGTGGGCTGGTCGTACCGCGCGCTCGGCCGCCCCTAGGCCCAACTTGTGGACGCGACACACCCTTGAGAGGCGTGTCGCGTCCACAGGTTTCCGGTCGGCAACCCCCGCAGCCGCGTGGTGTGATGGGGGCATGCCCCGCGGCGATGACGACACGATCCGGCGGGTGCTGGGCTACCGCACCTGGGCCGTGGTCGGCCTGACCGGTAACCAGGCCCGGCCGGCCTACGGGGTGGCCCGGTTCCTGCAGCGGCAGGGCCGGAAGGTGGTGCCGATCAACCCGGCCGGCGACCCGGTACTGGGCCTGCCGGGCTACCGTTCGGTGGCCGAGGTGCCCTTCGCGGTGGACGTGGTCGACATCTTCCGGCGGTCCGAGGCGGCCGGCGCGCACGTGGACGAGGCGATCCGGGCCGGCGCCCGCGCGGTGTGGCTCCAGCTCGGGGTGATCGACGAGGCGGCGGCCGACCGGGCAGCGCGGGCCGGGCTGGAGGTCGTGATGGACCACTGCCCGGCGATCGAGTGGCCCCGGCTCGGCCCGGCCGGCGGCTGACCTGCCGCGCGGTCAGCCCAGCCGGTCCTGCAGCGCAGCATCCTTGGTGGCCACCAGGTCGGCCAGCTCGCGCTGGTAGGCCGCCATCCGCTCCCGCAGGGCCTCGTCGGAGACGGCCAGGATCCGCACCGCCAGCAGCCCGGCGTTGCGGGCCCCGCCGATGGACACCGTGGCCACCGGCACCCCGGCCGGCATCTGCACGATGGACAGCAACGAGTCCAGGCCGTCCAGGTGGCGCAGCGGGACGGGCACGCCGATCACCGGCAGCGGCGTCGCGGCGGCCACCATGCCCGGCAGGTGGGCCGCCCCGCCGGCGCCCGCGATGATCACCCGCAGGCCGCGGTCGGCCGCGGTCTCTGCGTACCGCAGCATGCCGGCCGGCGTGCGGTGCGCCGACACGACGTGGGCCTCGCTGCGTACCCCGAACTCGCGCAGCACCTGCACCGCGTCCGACATCACCGGCCAGTCCGAGTCGCTGCCCATGATCACGCCGACCGTCACCGGCACACCTCGCCGCCCCGCCGGGTGCCGGCGCCGCCGGGTGCCCCGGCAGCCGTCGCCGGCCGGGCGCGCCCGGTCACCGCAGCACGCC
>JBKOWA010000295.1:0-3844 GCA_046724155.1 Actinomycetota bacterium | reverse complement strand
GGTCATTGCTGTCTGTAACCGCCATGACGCATCCCTCCCTAGCCTGTAGGTGAGCGGACACCACCACGTGAACGGCTCAGCACTCCGCTGGTGAAAACCATACGCGCCCGGCCGCTGGGCTTGTCGTCGCCGAAGAGTGCGGGCTCAGGGTCAGCCGCCCGGGCGGGATATCTCGGCGGCGACGACAGACAGGACGATCCGGCCGGTGTGGTGGACCACCGCGGACCAGGGGACGACGACCAGGTCCCGGTGCAGCCAGCGCACCACGGCGCGGACCAGCCACGGACCCTGCTGCTCACGCCGGTCGTAGCCGAGCAGCGAGCCGGTGTGCCGGCGGCTGACGATCAGCGCGTCCACCCGCGGGGCGGCCAGCACGCCGCGCACCGGGCCGTCCAGCACGCAGCGCAGGTCGGTCACCACCCCGAGCGGGTGGCCGGTGCGGTCGAACACCTCCAGCCCGAACAGGTCGCTGGCTCGCATGGTGTCACTCGCTCGCATGGCCGCTGCCCGGGATGCGGCCGACCAGGTGCCGGTCCACCCAGCCCTCCAGCGGGGCGACGTCCAGCTCGTCCACCCGGCGGGCCACCTGCACGGCGCTGCCGATCTCGGTGACCTGCGCGAAGTCGATGCGCGGCGGGGTCCGCCGGTCCGGGTCGGCCAGCCGGGCCGCCACCGCGGCCATCCACCGCCCGAGCCGGCTGCCGACCCGCGGCCCGAGCGCCCGCGGCCCGACCAGGAGGGCGGTGACGCAGGGCCGGCCCGCCGCGTCCAGCTCCAGCTCGAGGTCGTCGACCTTGCACACCATCCGGCCGTCGGGGTCCACCACCTGCCGGTCCATCAGGTGCAGGTACAGGTCCAGGGTGCGTTCGCCTGCCACCGCGGTCTCACCTCCTGCGGTCCGTGCTCACTCGCTGCCGGCTCGAGGTCATCGCCTTTGCGGTCATTGCCCGGCCTTCGTGGCGATCATCAACGGGATGGCCGCCAGCGAGGCGGCCAGGATGATGACCAGGAAGACGCTGGACAAGAAGTTGGTCAGCCGCCCGTTCACCTTGTCGCCCATGTAGTCCGGGTCATTGGCGATGACCAGGATCGGCAGGTAGGTCAGCGGCAATGCCACCGCGGAGAACACCATCGAGTACTCGGTCACCGTGATCGGGTCCGCGGTGCTGAGCACCACGGCCACCCCGGCGATCACCGCCAGCAGCACGACGGTGTGGAACCGGGCCGCCTGCCCCGGCCGCACGAACTTGCCCCACTGCCAGCCGAAGTACTGCGCGACGGCGTAGCCGGCGGACAGGCCGGTCTCCAGCGCCGCGCCGAACGTCGCCGCGACGAACCCGAGGATGGCCACCGCCAGGGCCAGCTTTCCGGCGGCCACCGCGACCGGCAGGCCGACCTGGCCGAGGGTGTCCACGGTGATGCCGGCCGGCAGCAGCACCAGCGCGGCCACCGCGGTGATGGCCAGCGACAGCAGCCCGCCCAGCGGGAAGCCCAGGTAGACGTTGGCCCGTTCGGTCAGGATGTCCTTGCGGGTCCAGTGCTCCTCGACCCCGCCGGAGGAGAAGAAGAACACCTCGTACGGCGTCATCGCGGCGCCGAACAGGGCGATCCCGTAGTAGAAGTACGTCGGCAGGCCCTCGCCGTCCGGCTTGTCCGGCACGGCGACCTGGTGCAGCAGGTCTGTCCACTGTGGATGTAGCTGCCACAGCGCCACGGCGAACACCACCAGCGCCAGGCCGAGCAGCCCGAAGACGTTCTCCAGCACGGAGAACTTCACCCGCCAGATGACCAGCCAGACGGCCAGCCCGGCCATCGGCGCCCACAGCAGGTAGTGCACGCTGGTGGCCAGCTCCAGGGCGAGCGCGATGCCGCCCAGCTCGGCCGCCAGGGTGAGCCCGGTGACCAGGAACGACGCGAGCAGGTTGGCCAGCCCGGCGCGCGGCCCGAGCCGTTCCCGGATCAGGTCGAACGTGCCCCGGCCGGCCACCGCCGCCACCCGCCCGGCCATCTCGGCGTACAGGCAGATGCCGATGACGCCGAGAATCGTCGCCCAGGCCAGCGCCAGCCCGAACCGGGAGCCGACCAGCGCGCTGGTGACCAGGTCGCCGATGTCCACGAAGCCGCCGATCGCGGTGAGGATCCCGAGCGCGACCCCGAGCAGCTTCTTCATCCGGCGTGCTCCCGGGCGAAGCGGTCCAGCCCGGACGCCACCGTTCCCAGTGACCGCTCGGCCGCCGCGACCTGGTCGGTCTCCCGCCGCCGGACGGCGATCCGGAGCTGGCTGAGCCCGTCGGAGCCGTCGGCGAGCAACTCGTCCAGGCTGTCCCGCAACCGGTCGGCGGCCGGGTCGTTCGGCGGCTGCACCGAGTCGAAAGTGGACTGGATCGAGCCGAACGCGTCCTCCGCCCGGCTCACCGTGGTCTCCAGGTACGCCTGCTGCAGCCGGCCGCGCAGGCTGCTCTGCGCGGCCATCCGGGCGGTCTGCACCTGCGACAGCCCGTCCTTGGCGGTGCGCGCCGCCTTGCTCTCGTACGCCGAGGTGGTCGGCGCCGGAGCGACGCAGCCGAGCAGGCAGCCGGCGAGGCAGCAGCCGAGCAGGACCAGCCGGACGGGACCGGCCCCGGACCGGGCCGGCCTCATCGCTTGGTACCGCCGACCAGCACCACGAACACGAGCAGGCCCAGCAGCAGGCCGAACTCCAGCCAGGCCGCCAGCAACACCAGCCCCTCGGTCACGGCGAGGGTGTGCCCATTTCGCTCAACCCTACACATCGGGCGCTTCCGGGAGCGGTCCGGCGGCCTGGCGCGGTCCGGGCCCGCCCGGCGCGGGCGGCGCTGTCCGGCCGACCGCGGAGCGGTATCGTTCCCCGTAATCACTGCGAGGGATGCGAAGCTTGTGCCGTGACCGGAAGTAGCGCCAGTCCGAGCCAATGGGACTTCTTCCTGTCGTACACCGAAGCCGACCGGCCGTGGGCCGAATGGGTGGCCTGGCAACTGGAAGCCGACGGGCACCAGGTACTCGTCCAGGCCTGGGACACGACGCCCGGGCGCAACTGGGTGAACCTCATGCACGAGGGCGTGGAGCGCGCCAACCGGACCGTCGTGATGCTGTCCGAGCACTATCTCCAGTCGTTGTACGGCACGGCCGAATGGGAGGCCGCCTGGCAGCGCGACCCGCTCGGCAAAGGCCGCCGGTTGCTCGTGCTCCGGGTGGACCAGTGCGCCAGGCCGGGGTTGCTGGCCAGCGTGGTCAGCATGGACCTGTTCGGGCTGACCAGGGACGCCGCGCGCCAGCGGGTACGGGACATCGTGGCGCAGGCGATCGCAGGACGGGCGAAACCCGCCGCTGAACCGGTGTATCCGCCCGAACTCGGGATCGGGCCGGCCGAGCCGCGATTTCCCGGCGCCCTCCCACCGGTCTGGAACGCTCCGTTGCGGAACCCGCATTTCACCGGTCGGGCGGCCGAACTGGAGCGGGTTCAGGCCGGGCTGACGGCCAACCCGGCGATGACGGTACAGGCGCTGCGCGGGATGGGTGGGGTCGGCAAGACCCAGATCGCGATCGAGTACGTGCACCGGCACGCCGCCGACTACGACGTCGTCTGGTGGTTCAGCGCCGAGCGGGCCACGCTGCTCAGCGACCAGTTCACCCCACTGGCGGACAAGCTCGGGCTGCCGCCGGCCACCGACTCGGACGACGCCGTGCGGGCAGTCGGTGAGCTGCTGCGTGGCCGCCCGCGCTGGCTGCTGGTGTTCGACAACGCCGAGACGGTCGACGACATCCGCCCGCTGCTGCCCGACGGCCCCGGGCACGTGCTGGTCACCACCCGCCGCAGCGGCTTCAG